>CAISYI010000216.1 GCA_903889595.1 uncultured beta proteobacterium | reverse complement strand
CCATGACGATCTTTAACAGTCTGAACGGATAATTGCTCCATCATCGCTTTACCAACTTGGTCACCAGCAGCACCCCAAATATCAACCACGTTGTTATAACGCTCTTGGTTAGTAACTAGACCTGACATGAACTGCTTTTCGTATTCCTTGACCTTAGTAGAAGCGTCATTGATGATTTTTTCCTTTTGACTAGGAATCAACATATCATCAATTGCAATCGAAATACCTGCCTTCGTAGCTAAACGGAAACCTGACTGTAAGAGCTTATCCGCGAAAAGTACTGTTTCACGCAATCCGCACTTACGGAATGAAGTATTAATTAAGCGCGAAATTTCTTTCTTCTTTAAAGGCTTATTAATATTTTCAAATAGCATACCTTTTGGCAGAATTTCTGACAAAATTGCACGGCCTACCGATGTGTGAGTAACAGTTGTTATCTTTTTGAATCTAGCATCGCCTTCAGCATGTTTGTCTACGATGTCATATTCAGTGAGACGCACGGAGATTCTTGAAGCCAATTCAACTTGCCCAGCTTCATATGCACGAATTACTTCTGGAATATCAGCAAAAACCATTCCTTCGCCCTTGCCGTTGATTTTGTCACGGGTTGCATAGTACAAACCTAAAACAATATCTTGTGACGGAACAATAGACGGCTCACCATTCGCAGGGAAGAGAATGTTGTTTGAAGCTAACATCAATGTTCGCGCTTCCATCTGTGCTTCTAATGAAAGTGGTACGTGAACAGCCATTTGGTCGCCGTCAAAGTCGGCGTTGAACGCTGCACAAACCAAAGGATGCAATTGAATTGCCTTACCTTCAATCAATAATGGCTCAAATGCTTGAATACCTAGACGGTGCAAAGTTGGGGCACGATTTAACATCACCGGATGTTCACGAATAACCTCTTCGAGAATATCCCAAACAATTGCAGTTTGGTTTTCAACTTCTTTTTTAGCTGCCTTGATCGTTGTTGCAATACCAAGTGTTTCTAGTTTGTTAAAAATAAATGGCTTGAATAATTCTAATGCCATTAATTTTGGTAGTCCGCACTGATGTAACTTTAAGTTTGGACCAACCACAATAACAGAACGACCAGAGTAGTCTACGCGCTTACCTAATAAGTTTTGACGGAAACGACCGCCCTTACCTTTAATCATTTCAGCTAAGGACTTGAGCGGACGCTTGTTGGCGCCTGTCATTGCCTTACCACGACGACCGTTATCTAATAAAGAATCTACAGCTTCCTGCAACATTCTCTTTTCGTTACGAACAATGATTTCCGGCGCACGTAACTCTAATAACTTCTTGAGACGATTGTTACGGTTAATAACTCGGCGATATAAATCGTTTAAGTCTGATGTTGCAAAGCGACCGCCATCCAAAGGTACTAATGGACGTAACTCTGGCGGCAATACTGGCAACACATCCAAAATCATCCAGTCGGGCTTGATACCTGAAGTCTGAAATGCTTCTAATACTTTTAAACGTTTAGCGAATTTTTTAATCTTGGCATCACTACCAGTTGTCTTCAATTCTGAACGTAATGTTTCCACTTCACGATCGATTTGAATACTTCTTAATAGCTCACGAATACCTTCTGCACCCATGATGGCCGTAAAGGAGCCTTCGCCATACTCTTCAGTCTTAGCGTTGAATTCTTCTTCTGACATAATTTCCGCACGCTTCATCACGCCGTCAGGAAGAAGTCCTTGATCAACCACTACATATGCTTCAAAGTAAAGTACGCGTTCGATATCACGTAAAGTCATATCTAATACCATGCCTAAACGGGATGGTAATGACTTTAAGAACCAAATGTGCGCAACTGGAGCTGCTAAATCAATATGCCCCATCCGCTCACGTCGTACTTTTGTAAGCGTTACTTCAACGCCACACTTTTCACAAATTACGCCACGGAACTTTAAACGTTTGTACTTACCGCACAAGCATTCATAATCCTTGATCGGGCCAAAAATTTTCGCGCAAAACAATCCATCACGTTCAGGTTTGAACGTTCTGTAATTGATTGTTTCTGGTTTGCGAACTTCTCCGAACGACCATGAGCGAATTTTATCAGGAGATGCTAACCCAATTCTGATGGAATCAAATTGCTCTTCACCATGAGTTTGTTTGAATAAATCAAGCAATGCTTTCATATTAGTTACGCTCCATATCGATATCTATACCCAATGATCTAATTTCTTTTACTAGAACATTGAAGGACTCAGGCATACCTGCTTCAATGGTGTGATCGCCTTTGACAATACTTTCGTAAACCTTCGTACGTCCATTGACGTCATCCGATTTAACTGTAAGCATCTCTTGCAACACATATGAAGCACCGTAAGCCTCAAGCGCCCAAACTTCCATCTCACCAAAACGCTGGCCACCGAATTGTGCTTTACCACCAAGCGGCTGCTGTGTAACAAGTGAATAAGGTCCGGTTGAACGTGCATGCATCTTGTCATCAACCAAGTGGTGCAATTTCAATACGTGCATTACGCCAACTGTTACGTTACGCTCGAAAGCATCACCCGTTTGACCGTCAAATAATTTCATTTGTTGACGTGAAGCATTCATTTGTAATGGGCCAGCTACTTCTTCAGGGTAAGCCAAGTTCAGCATCTTCGCAATTTCTGCTTCCGTTGCACCGTCAAATACTGGCGTTGCAAATGGTGAGCCTTGACGTAAGTTTCTTGCTAACTCCAAGATCTCGTCATCTGTCAAACTATCCAAGTCTTCAACACGACCTGTTTCGTTATAGAGGCTATCGAGGAATTTACGTAACTCTTGAACTTTAGTGTGGGCATGCAACATTGCTGTTATACGCTTACCTATACCAAGGGCCGCCCAACCTAAATGGCTCTCTAAAATCTGACCGACGTTCATACGTGATGGAACACCTAATGGATTTAAAACGATATCCACTGCAGTTCCGTCCGCCATGTAAGGCATATCTTCGACCGGAGCAATTTTGGAAACAACCCCTTTATTACCGTGACGTCCTGCCATCTTGTCGCCAGGCTGTAAGCGTCTCTTAACGGCTAAATAAACTTTAACCATTTTCGTGACGCCAGGTTGTAATTCATCACCCTGTGTTAATTTACGATTCTTTTCAGAGTAAGCTTCTTCAAACTGTTTGCGCTTGAGTTCGATTGCGTCTTTAATTGACTCAACCTGAGCTGCAAACTCTTCATCAGCTAAGCGAATATCAAACCAGTGATATTTCTCAACCGTTGACAAGTAGTCTTTAGTAATCGCTGTGCCCTTGTTTAATTTACCTGGGCCGCCGTTTGCAATCTTGCCAATAAAGAGTTTTTCTAAACGACTGAATGCATCGCCTTCAACAATCCTTAACTGGTCATTTAAATCTAAACGGTAACGATGTAACTCTTCCTGAATGATAGATTGAGCACGTTGGTCTCTTTCTACGCCTTCACGTGTAAACACTTGAACATCAATAACCGTTCCTGTCATTCCTGATGGAACTCTTAAAGATGTGTCTTTTACATCAGAAGCTTTTTCGCCGAAAATTGCGCGCAATAATTTTTCTTCTGGCGTTAATTGAGTTTCACCCTTTGGCGTAACTTTTCCAACCAAAACGTCGCCGGCTTCTACTTCAGCACCAATGTAAACAATACCGCATTCATCCAAACGACTGAGTTGTGATTCAGCTAGGTTTGAAATATCGCGAGTAATGTCCTCAGGTCCTAATTTTGTATCACGAGCAACTACGTTTAATTCTTCAATGTGAATTGAGGTATAGCGATCTTCTGCAACAACTTTTTCTGAAATCAAGATTGAATCTTCGAAGTTGTAACCGTTCCATGGCATAAACGCAATAGTCATGTTTTGACCAAGCGCTAATTCACCTAAGTCAGTAGAAGCACCATCCGCTACTACATCGCCACGTGCAATCTGATCACCCACTCTTACGATTGGACGCTGATTGATATTGGTATTTTGATTTGAACGTGTGTATTTGATGAGGTTATAAATATCCACACCAACTTCACCAGCTGCAGTTTCATCATCATTGACTCGAATAACGATACGGTTTGCATCAACGTAATCAACAATACCGCCACGCGTTGCCATGACCACAGTACCTGAGTCCACCGCAACAATTCTTTCTAAACCAGTGCCAACGAGTGGCTTACTTGGTCTTAAGCATGGCACTGCTTGACGTTGCATGTTCGCACCCATCAAAGCACGGTTCGCATCATCGTGCTCTAAGAATGGCACGATTGAAGCGGCTGCAGAAACAATTTGGCTAGGAGCAACGTCAATGTAATTGATACGATCAGGTGTAACCATCTTCGTTTCACCAGCTTCGCGTGATGATACTAATTCATCAGCTAATAAGCCGTTTTCGTCAATCGTTGCATTTGCCTGAGCAATTACATATTTCGCTTCTTCAATAGCAGATAAATAATCAACCTGTTCGGTTACCTTTTTATCCACCACTTTGCGATAAGGTGTTTCTAAGAATCCGTGCTCATTTAATCTTGCAAATAAAGCGAGTGAGTTAATCAAACCAATGTTCGGTCCTTCCGGTGTTTCAATCGGACAGACTCGGCCATAATGGGTTGGATGTACGTCACGCACTTCGAAACCAGCTCTTTCGCGTGTCAAACCACCAGGGCCAAGGGCTGAAATACGACGCTTGTGCGTAATTTCAGACAATGGATTGGTTTGATCCATAAACTGAGATAACTGTGATGATCCAAAGAACTCTCTAATTGCTGAAGAAATTGGCTTACTGTTAATCAAATCGTGAGGCATCAAGTTTTCTGTCTCTGCCTGTCCTAATCTTTCTTTAACAGCACGTTCAACTCTTGCTAAACCGGCACGGAATTGATTTTCTGCTAATTCACCAACGCAACGAACACGACGATTACCTAAGTGATCGATGTCATCAACTTCGCCTTTACCATTACGTAAATCTACGAGTAACTTAATCGTATCTAAAATATCTTCATGCGATAGAACCATTGAGCCTTCCATTTCTGGACGATTCAAACGGCTATTGACCTTCATACGGCCAACTCTAGATAAGTCATAACTGTCTTCATTGAAAAACAATCTTTGGAAGAGAGCTTCTACTGCATCTTCTGTCGGTGGTTCGCCAGGTCTCATCATGCGATAAATTGCAATTCTAGCTTCTGGTTGTCCAGCAATTTCATCACCACGTAGTGTTTGTGAAATGAATGAGCCTTGATCTAGGTCGTTGATATAAATTGTTTCAACTTTCGTAATACCCGCAACTCTTAGCTTACCGAGTATGTCTTCGCTTACTTCATCGTTAGCGTGAGCAAGAACTTCACCAGTTTCTTCATCTATGATGTTCTTTGCTAAAACACGTCCAAGTAAATAATCATCTGGTGCATAAATTGACTTTGTATTAGCCGCTTCTAATTCTCTAATGTGCTTAGCATTAATACGCTTGTCTTTAGCAACAATAATTTTGTCGTCACGATCTTTAATATCAAATCTTGCAACTTCACCACGGAGTCTCTCAGGAACAAACTCAATGGATACACCTTCATTATTAATTTCAATATGATCAAAATTAAAGAAGTTTGCTAAGATCTGTTCGTCGTTTAAACCCAAAGCCTTTAACAATATTGTTACAGGCATTTTACGTCTGCGGTCAACGCGGAAATATAAAATATCTTTAGGGTCAAATTCAAAATCTAACCAAGAACCACGGTAAGGAATAATTCTTGCTGAGAAAAGTAATTTTCCAGAACTATGCGTTTTACCTTTATCGTGTTCAAAGAACACGCCTGGTGAGCGGTGTAACTGGGAGACAATAACTCGCTCAGTTCCGTTGATAACAAAAGAACCAGTATCTGTCATGAGTGGAATCTCACCCATGTAAACTTCTTGCTCTTTAATTTCTTTTACTTTAGTTGGATTTTCACGGTCGTTAATAATTAAACGTACCTTCGCTCTCAACGCTGAGTGGAATGTTAATCCACGTTGTTGACATTCTTTAACGTCAAATGGCGGCGCTGAAAGTTGATATGAAACATATTCCATTTTTGCGTATCCATTGTTGGATACGATTGGGAAAATCGATAGAAATGCGGCTTGAAGGCCTTCGTTTTGGCGTGAAAGACTATTGACTCTTTCCTGCAAAAACTTAGCATAAGACTCAAGCTGAGTTGTTAGTAAATAGGGTACCTGATGGTTATTCAGGCGCTTAGCAAAGCTCTTACGGATGCGCTTGCGTTCGGTGAAGCTATAAGCCATGTCATCTCCGAATTCGGCGACTGAAAGGGGATTTGGTGCTCGGCCTCTACCAAGCTCTGGCGGACAGCACGCACATCGGCGCGCCCGACCAAATTTGCCAACTGCAGTCGTATCAGAAGGCAAACCAGATAACTCTTTGAATTATCTGGTTTGGCTACTAACCAAACCTATCAAATATGTAGAGTGGTGGCTGTTAACCACCACAAATACATTATTTGATTTCAACCTTTGCACCAGCGGCTTCCAATTTTGTCTTAGCATCTTCGGCTGCAGCTTTATCAACACCTTCTTTAACAGCTTTAGGCGCGCCATCAACCAAGTCTTTCGCTTCTTTAAGGCCAAGACCTGTAATTTCACGAACTGCTTTAATGACTGAAACTTTATTTGCACCAAAATCAGCAAGAATAACGTTAAATTCAGTTTGCTCTTCTACAACTGCTGCTGCAGCTCCAGGACCAGCTACAGCCATAGCTGCTGCTGAAACGCCAAACTTCTCTTCGAATGCTTTAACTAAATCATTCAAGTCCATAACAGACATACTTCCTACTGCTTCGATAATTTCTTCTTTAGTAATTGCCATTTGTAACTCCTAATTCATTTATATTGAAATGCGACTGTTGCCATTAAGCAGCAGGCGCTTCTTCGGATTTCTGTGCGGCTACTGCGCCAAGTACACGAGCCATGCTCGATACAGGTGCTAGCATTACGCCTAATAACATTGAGATTAACTGATCACGGCCTGGGATATTTGCAAGTGCTTTGACACCTTCAACATCCAATGTTTTACCGTTAATAGAACCTGCTTTGATTACTAGGGTATCCTTCGTTTTAGAAAAGTCGTTCATGACTTTTGCTGAAGCGATAGGGTCTACAGAAATGCCGTAAATCAGCGGGCCAACCATCGACTCACCCAATGCTTCGAATTGTGTACCTTGTACAGCACGGCGAGCTAATGTGTTTTTCAACACGCGTAAATATACGCCTTGCTCTCTCGCGCTAGCACGAAGTTTTGTCAATTCGCCCACTGGAATGCCACGATATTCAGCTAGTACAATGGTTTGAGCATTGGCAACTTGCGCACCAATATCAGCCACTACCGCTTTTTTGTCATCCAAATTTAAAGGCATGTTTAACTCCATTTATCCCCATGTTTCCATGAGGGGTTGCACATCAGCGAATTCTTTTCAGGTTCGCCATCTACGTTGGTAATTTCTCATTAAGGACGGATCCGCCAACGGTCTTTGATGGCCGTTGACTTTTACATCAACGACCCAAAGTTCTTTTTATTACTTAAGCGTTAATTGTTGATTGTTCGACGCGGACACCTACGCCCATCGTGCTAGAAACAGCAACTTTTCTTAAGTAAACACCTTTACTTGTAGCAGGCTTAGCTTTGCTTAGTGCATCAAGTAATGCGGATAAATTACTTTTTAATGCCGCAGGTTCAAATGAACGACGGCCAATAGTTGCGTGAATAATACCGCCTTTATCAACCCTGAATTGAACTTGACCAGCTTTTGCATTTTTAACAGCAGTTGCCACATCTGGTGTAACAGTTCCAACTTTTGGATTCGGCATTAAACCACGTGGTCCAAGAATCTGGCCTAAAGCACCAACAATTCTCATTGTGTCAGGAGATGCAATCAAGACATCGAAGTCCATTTTGCCGCCCTTAATTTGCTCTGCTAAATCTTCCATACCTACAAGATCAGCACCAGCAGCTTTAGCCTGTTCAGCTTTGTCGCCTTGAGCAAATACTGCAACGCGTACTGATTTACCAGTACCAGCAGGCAGTACTACTGCTCCACGAACTACCTGATCAGACTTCTTCGCATCAATACCGAGTTGAACAGCAACATCGATTGATTCATCAAATTTTGCAGAAGCACATTCTTTAACAAGATTCAAAGCTTCATCGATTGGGTAAAGTTTATTACGATCAACTTTTGCTTGGATTGCTTGTAATCTTTTTGAAATTTTTGCCATGATTAGAGTCCCTCTACCGTAATACCCATTGATCGGGCGCTACCTGCAATTGTTCTTACCGCTGCTTCAAGATTGGCGGCTGTTAAATCAGGCATTTTTGCCTTTGCGATTTCTTCAACTTGTGCACGAGTGATCTTACCAACTTTATCAGTATGTGGTCTTGGTGATCCCTTATCCAACTTCGCAGCTTTTTTAATAAGCGTTGTCGCTGGCGGAGTCTTCATAATGAAAGTGAAGCTCTTGTCAGCAAACGCTGTGATAACTACCGGAATTGGCAAGCCTGGCTCTAAACCTTGAGTTTGAGCATTGAAGGACTTACAGAACTCCATGATGTTTAATCCGCGCTGACCTAACGCAGGTCCGATTGGAGGCGATGGATTCGCTTTTCCCGCAGGAACTTGTAGCTTAATAAAGCCAATAATTTTCTTTGCCATTTTATAACTCCCTAATAGCGCATCATAATATTGATCGCTGTTGAGTAAACGCTTCGTTAAAGCGGCAACCTTAACTCTGCTCCTCTGTTTGGCTTAACTGCTACCAAACTTTTTTCCCTCTACTTCATACTTCTGTTTATTACATAAAACTTTTATTTCGAATTACATTTTTTCTACTTGCCCAAACTGTAACTCTACTGGTGTACCGCGACCAAAGATTGTAACAGAAACTCTTAATCTTGACTTCTCGTAATTCACTTCTTCTACGTTGCCATTGAAATCTGTAAACGGACCTTCTTTTACTCGGACCATTTCACCGATTTCAAATAAAGTCTTAGGCTTAGGTTTATCAACCCCAGCTTGCATTTGATCCATTATTTTTTTTACTTCAGCCGTGGATATCGGTGATGGTTTATTCTTAATTCCGCCAACAAAGCCAGTGACCTTTGGTGTATTTTTTACTAAATGCCATGACTCATCGCCAAGTTGCATTTCAATTAAAACGTACCCAGGGAAAAATCTTCTTTCCGAAACTGATTTTGTTCCGCCCTTGATTTCAATTACTTCTTCTGAAGGCACAAGTATTCTGCCAAATTGATCAGAAATTGTAGAGCGAGCAATACGCTCTTCTAAACCTCTTTTAACACTTTTCTCCATGCCTGAATATGCATGGATAACATACCAACGCATATTTTCTGCGGCTTGTGGATTTTGATCTGGTTGATCGACGTCTGTATTAGTCATATTTATCATTTCCATCCAAGTAATACTGAAAAGATAATCCACTCAATTATCTTGTCTGCACTCCATAGGAAAATTGCCATCACTGCAACAAAAGCAAAAACGATTAAAGTCATTTGGGTGCTCTCTTTGCGAGTTGGCCATACAACTTTTTTAGTTTCGTTAATGCTGTCTTTAGCATACGCTATAAATTTTTTACCACTTGATGTAATGGCTAACAAACCAACAGCTAATGCTATCCCACCAAGCAAAACGCCTAAACGTAATGCGAGTGACTCATTTACTAAACCATAATAGCCAACTAAAGAGCCAAGCACTAAAACGATAGCCACTCCGACTACCCAATTAGACTCTGCTACTTCATTCGTTAAGTTTTTTTGTTCTGACATTTTCTTTCAACCTTGCTTTTGGTGGCAGGGGCGGAGGGCATCGAACCCCCAACCTTTGGTTTTGGAGACCAACGCTCTGCCAATTGAGCTACACCCCTATACCTTAAGCAATAATTTTAGCAACCACACCGGCGCCAACAGTACGGCCACCTTCACGGATCGCAAAACGTAAACCTTCTTCCATCGCGATTGGTGCAATTAACTTTAGGCTAATTTGTACGT
>CAISYI010000215.1 GCA_903889595.1 uncultured beta proteobacterium | reverse complement strand
TCAGTATTATTGGCGCATTACGCAGTGGTTACTTCCTGCTTATACGATTATTCCGCCACGTGGCGATCACCCCATCCATGGACATTTTTGGGTACCGATTAATGATCATCAGAACTGGGCTTGGAGCTTTGACTATCACCCGAATCGGGACTTGACTGATAAAGAAGTTCAAGCGATGAGCGAAGGTAAAGGTATTCACGTCCGTTATATTCCTGGCACTTTTATTCCACTTCAAAATAAATCAAATGACTACTTGATGGATCGTGCTGCCCAAAAAGCGGGCTTAAGCTTTAGTGGGATTGACGGTATTGCGATGCAGGATGCTTCTTTGCAAGAAAGCATGGGCTCTATTCAGGACCGTACTAAAGAAAATTTGACTTCAACCGATAACGGTATTTTGCTTGCGCGTAGGCGTTTGTTAAATGCTGGAAAAGCACTGCTTGAAAAAGGACAAACGCCACCAGGATCAACCCCAGAATCCCAACGCGTTCGCTCCG
Organism: uncultured beta proteobacterium; assembly: GCA_903889595.1. Classification (GTDB taxonomy): domain Bacteria; phylum Pseudomonadota; class Gammaproteobacteria; order Burkholderiales; family Burkholderiaceae; genus Polynucleobacter. Next base: position 5,574 of record CAISYI010000215.1, on the reverse strand, counting down.
TAGCTTTATTACTGCGACGTGATCAAAAGTTTCAGGAAGCGGCTGCTGATGCATTGATCGCAGTTCCAGGTAAACCCCACGTGACGGTTTAATCGATGACTACTTTTCAAGCCGCTGTTGCTTTAGCTGCAAACCATATCGAAATTCAGGAGTTTGATAAGCCTAATATACTTCCAGAATCCGGCCTACTTAAAGTTGCCGCAACTGGGGTGTGTGGAAGCGATTGGGGCTACTATCAAAATTTACCTGCTAGTCGTGGCCCATTAATTTTAGGGCATGAAACAGTTGGTTATATTGAATCAATGGGCTCTTTGGCAAAAGAGAAATGGCGACTAAAAGAGGGCGATCTCGTTGCTCTTGAAGAGTACATCCCTTGCGGAACTTGTCATGCCTGTCGCAGTGGTGATTTTCGATTATGTGATGCAACCGATTGGCGACTTGGTGGAATGCGTTACGGGGCCACGGGTCTTAATGTCGCTCCTGGATTTTGGGGTGGCTATAGCCATTATCAGTACCTTCATCTCAACACTGTTTTTCATAAAGTTCCTGATGGTTTAAGTGCACGTCATGCGGCTTTGGCATTACCGATCTCGAACGGTATTGAATGGACTTATTTGCAAGGAGGAGCCGGGCTTGGTCAAACTGTAGTTATTCAAGGACCAGGGCAACAGGGCCTCGCCTGTGTTGTTGCAGCGAAGGCTGCAGGAGCAAATAAAATTATTATTACTGGTTTAGCTAACGATACTGACCGAAAGCGTTTAGCCTTAGCAATAAAATTAGGTGCTGATCACACTATCGAACTGGGAGAGACGGATCTTGTTCAAACAGTAAAAGATCTTACTGGTGGACTAATGGCCGATTTAGTGATTGATTGCGCTTCAGGCGGAACAGATTCGGTGATATCTGCTGTTGCTTTAGCTAGAAAAAAAGGTATGGTGATTTTAGGTGGTCAAAAAAGAAAAAAGATTCCTGAATTTGATAGTGATCAAATTATTGCTAAATTTTTAACAATTAAAGGGATGCGTGGCCATAGTTATGAATCTGTTGAATTAGCTTTGCAACTCATACACAGTAATAAATACGCAGTCAAAGAAATGAGTACCCATTTACTGGGCTTAAAGGATACGGATTTGGCCCTCAATAGCCTAGTTGGCAACGGTGTCAAAGAACCAATCCATATGGTCATCGACCCCAATTTAGAAACAACCCAATCTTAGGAAAAAATAATGAATCGTTTACCTTTAAATTTTGCTTGCTGGGATTATGATCGCATGCGCCCATTAATGGATGGTCGAGTCCAAGTTGATGGCGTAGCACTAAACTTTTTAAATCTGCCGGTTGAAGAAACCTTTTTCAGAATGGCAAGGTATCGTGAGTTTGAAGTGTCCGAAATGTCACTTTCTTCTTACTGTATTTCTCTATCTAAGCCTGAAAAACCTTTTATTGCAATCCCAGTTTATCCATCAAGATTTTTTAGACACTCTTGTATTTATGTCAATGCCAATAGTGGCATTAAAACACCCAAAGATTTGATTGGTAAAAGAATTGCCAGCCCTGAATATCAGATGACAGCCCCAGTTTGGATTCGTGGTATTTTATCTGATCACTATGGTGTTCCTGTTGATGCTCAACCTTATTTATTTGGTGGCGAAGAAGAAACAGGTCGGATTGAAAAAATCAAATTGACCTTGCCAGATAATTTCAAAGTGAGTCCAATTGGGCCGGATCAAACACTTTCTCAAATGCTATATGACGGAGAGTTAGATGCCTTGTATACCGCTCGGATGCCTTCGACCTATTTAAAAGGTGATGGTAAAGTACTGCGCTTGTTTGAAAATTATGAAGAGGTAGAGCGTAACTATTTCCTCGAAACTGAAATTTTTCCGATCATGCATGTGGTGGTGATTCGTCGGGATGTTTATGAAGCCAATCGTTGGGTTGCTCAATCACTGATGAAAGCATTTTTGGAAGCCAAAAAGATTGCCTATCATGATTTGTATGAGACCGCAGCTCTCAAAACGATGCTGCCATGGTTAACGGCTCACGTTGAAGATGCAAAAAAACTATTTGGAGATGATTGGTGGTCCTATGGCCTAGAGGGAAATATGAAGGCCTTAGAGACGTTTACGCGTTATCACCATGAGCAAGGTTTATCACCCAAAAAACTCGAGGTATCTGATTTATTTGCACCTGAAGCCCTAGAGTTTTTTAAGATCTAAATTGACTAGTTGAAAGTTGGATGAAAATGACAGATTTTTTTCAAGATAAAGTGGTTTTTATTACTGGTGGCGCTAAAAATTTAGGGCGTGCGATGGCTCTTGAATTTGCTAAGCGCGGAGCGCATGTGGCAGTCAATGCTAGAACCCATACTTCTGATTTAGATGAAACTCTGCAGTTGTTAGAAGCCCTAGGTGGTCGGGCCATTGCCTGTGTTGGTGATATTACTAATCGTGTAGAGGTGGATGACATGGTTGACAAAATTAAGCATGAGTATCAAAGAGTTGATGTTTTGATTAATAATGCAGTGACCCATGCAACCCAATCTTTTTTAGAATTAGATTATGCAGAATGGCAAAGAACGGTTTCGGTCACATTAGATGGCAGCTTTCATTGTACGCAGGCCACGGTGCCTTTAATGATTGAAAGTGGTGGAGGCAGTATTATTAATATGGGGGGTATGTTTGGGCATATGCCGGTACCTAATCGATCACCTTCCTCTGTAGCCAAAGCAGGACTAGCTGGCTTAACGAGAGCTTTAGCACTAGAGTTTGCCAAATACAACATCAATGTAAATTACCTCGCTCCAGGGCCAGCTAATACTGTAAGAGATCCTTCCAAACCTTTCCAATTTGATTTATCTAGGATTCCATTTGGTAGATTCACCGAAGCTTCTGAGGTCGTGAATATGGTCATGCTCTTGAGTGGTCAGGAGGGGCGGTACATTACTGGCCAATCCATTCATGTGAATGGTGGCGTTTTTATGAATAATTAATCAGCTTTAATATTCGCAATTTTAGCGATATTAGCCCATTTTTTTAAGTCTTCTTTTAGAAAAACTTTCAATTGATTCGGAGTGCCACCAGCTGTTTCGAGGCCTAGGGCGATTAGCTTTTTTTGCGCATCACTTGACTCTAATGCCTTATTAATCTCTTGATTAAGTTTTACAATAATTTCATTCGGTGTCCCAGTTGGCGCAGCAAAGCCAATCCAGGTACTCACATCAAAGTTTGGAATCACTGTCTCATCAAGCGTTGGTAAATCAGGTAGTAGTGGAGTTCTTTTAGGACCTGCCACGGCAATCGCTTTTAATTTGCCGGATGAGATGTGTGGCAATACGGTAGAAGTAATCACAAATAATGAATCAATTTGTCCACCAAGAAGATCAGTCAATGCTTGTGGACCACCTTTATAGGGAACGTGAACAATATTGAGACCTAACTTACTAGTAAATAATTCGCCTGCTAAATGGGGGGATGTCCCTGAGCCACTGGAACCATAAGTCAATTTTCCGGGCTTTGATTTTGCTAGCTCGACAAATTCAGCAATATTTTTGACACCTAAGTTTGGATTAATCACGAGAACATTACTTGCAAACCCTGCTAAGACGATTGGAGAAAAATCTTTCTCAATATCAAAGGGTAGGGTACTAGAGAGTGATGGATTGATTGCATTCGCGACGGTCATGACTAAAATGGTGTAACCATCAGGCGCCGACTTTGCCACAGCGTTAGTGCCAATATTAGTTCCCGCACCCGGTCTATTTTCGACGATGAACTGTTGGTTCATTGACTCTGACAGTTTATTACTGACTACACGTGCTAAGACATCTGCGCCAGAGCCAGGTGTAAATCCCACAATTATTTTTACGGGTTTAATTGGGTAATCAATTGCATAGCTTGATGAGCTAAAAATGAAGAATACAAATAATAGACAGAGTTTATTTATTTTCATTATCAATTTGATATCAAGTTATTGTTTAAAAGTAAACTTTCCACCCACCATCGTAGCCACAGGATAAAGGTTACGAATTTCATTAAGCGGTACTGTTAAATAATCTTTATTGAGGATCAATAAATCAGCATACTTTCCGGCTTGTAATGAACCCAGATTATTTTCTTGAAATAAAAGCTGAGCATTATTTCTAGTATGTGCAATCAGTGCTTCTTCTCGGGTAATGGACTGATAATTAATTTTCTTACCATTTACCATTCTGCCAGTAACGGCAAAGTCCAAATTAAAAAATGGATTCGCCGTAGTCACTGCCGTTGCATCGGAGCCTAGACCCCAAGCGATACCACTATCTTGGACTAACTTAAATGGGGGCATAGTTCTAGAGTGTTCATGATGTACATCTTGCATCAATTCACCCTGAATAATAGGTCTAGTATGAAGGCCAACAGACATTCCTAAACGTTTCATTCGTAGAATTTGTTCTGAGGTAATTTGATCTACGTGAGAAAAACTCCATCTCAGGCCTTTAATCGGAGTCTCTTTATTCAATGCTTCATATTCTTGTAGATAGGCATCAATCGCATTTTCCATTTCAACGTGTGCATTAAGAGCAAGTCCCTTTCCAGCAATGGCTTTTATCAGACGTCGCACTTGCTCCATATGCTGTTCTTGAACTTTATAATCATTTCTGAGCAATGTGGTGGATGAGGGCCCATATACTGACTCTCCCCAGCCGATATTGTCGAAGTAGTCATTGCCTTGAAATGGTTTTTGAAGATTAACTTCCAAAAGCGTCTTGTCCATCTCTTGCGGAGTTGACGGGGAGCGCATCGTAGTATAGAAGGCTCTGACCGTTAGCTTTCCTTGATCTACTAGAGATTGGTAGGCTTGATAGTGACGCTCATCTATGCCTCTGCCGCCTGCATCATACCAAGCAGTGATGCCTAAACGATTTAAATAGGAAGCATAAGTTTTCACGTTTTCTTGCCATTCTTGAGGATTTGGTAATGGCAGTTTTTCTGCTATGAAAGCGACTCCGCCAGCACCCTCTATTTCACCACTCAATTTGCCTGCTGCATTTTTTAAGATTTTTCCGCCGCGAGGATCCGGCGTATTTTCATTTAAATTTAATTTTTCGATGGCAACTGAATTTAAGAAGGTACGAAGATAGACCTCTTGCAAGACGATTGGTATAGTTTTAGAAATTTGGTCTAACTCTGCCAAATTAAATGCTCTTGAATCATCCAAAAACTGAGTCCGAGACCAACCTCCGATTGTGATTACCCAATCTCCAGCCTTTGCTTTTGCTACTGCTTGTTCAATCATTTGAACAGCTTGTTTGCGAGATAAAACGCCATCCAAGCGTAATTCCATATGTTCTGGGGCGCGAATAAAGTGAGCATGGTTATCAATTAATCCAGGAATAACTGTTTTTCCTTTTAAATCAATTAATTCAGTCGATTGCTTTTTGAGCTTTAACATTTCTCGACTTGAGCCAGTTGCAATAACTTTGTCTTTACTTATAGCAATGGCTTGTACTATTCGAAATTGTTGGTCGACAGTAATGACCTTGCCGTTATAAAGAATAAGATCGGCGGAGTTTTGAGCTACCGCAGAATAGGT
>CAISYI010000214.1 GCA_903889595.1 uncultured beta proteobacterium | reverse complement strand
TGTCAGCATTCTTTGTGAACTGGGTCATGACCTTGATTGAAAAAAGAAGTCGTATTCCAGGTGTGGTTAACATCTCCCCTAGTGCTAAGTTAGCTCACTGATGGCCCCGCTATGTTAAGTCTTGATCTAAGTTTTTATAACTGGGGGCTAGTTACTAATTATCTGTTAAAGGGTTTCCTCTTTAGCGTACAGCTCACCATCATCGCAACAGTAGGCGGCATTGCTTTTGGTACAGTTCTGGCGCTGATGAAGCTTTCTGGAAAAGCCTTACTAGAATATCCGGCTGCATTCTATGTCAATACGATGCGGTCCATTCCCTTGGTTATGGTGATTTTATGGTTCTTTTTAATTATCCCGATGCTCATCGGCAGACCCATCGGCGCAGACCTGTCTGCAACTATTACCTTTATTGCTTTTCAGGCAGCGTTCTTTGCTGAGATTGTGCGGGCTGGTATTCAATCTGTACCTTTAGGCCAGACCTTTGCGGCAGAAGCCTTAGGAATGACGTACGGTCAAAATATGCGTTTAATTGTTTTGCCACAAGCTTTTAGAAATATGATTCCTGTATTTATGACTCAAGTCATTATTTTGTTTCAAGATACCTCCCTAGTTTATGCCATTGGTGCTTATGATCTACTCAAGGGTTTTGAGATTGCCGGTAAAAATTATGGTCGCCCAATCGAGACTTATGCTTTAGCTGCGATCACTTATTTTGTGATTTGTTTTTCGCTTTCTAGAGTGGCCAGGAAGATTCAAGCCAAAGTTGCCATTATTCGTTAATTATTTGTATAAATTCCTACCTCATCATGATCGAACTTAAAAACGTTTCCAAATGGTACGGCTCCTTTCAGGTGCTGACAGATTGCAGCGTCTCAATCACGAAAGGGGAAGTTATGGTGATTTGTGGACCCTCTGGATCTGGAAAATCGACCCTCATTAAAACAATTAATGCTTTGGAACCATTTCAGGCGGGTGAGATCGTGGTTGATGGAATCAATCTACATGATCCTAAAACTGATTTGCCTAAGCTAAGGGCTCGCATTGGTATGGTATTTCAGCAGTTTGAGTTATTCCCTCATTTAAGTGTTACTGAAAACCTCACACTTGCCCAAATGAAGGTCCTTGGCCGCCCAATAGATGAAGCCAAGGCTCATGGTTTGAAATATTTAGACCGGGTTGGATTGATTGCGCAGAAAGATAAGTTTCCAGGACAATTATCGGGTGGTCAGCAGCAGCGAGTGGCCATTGCCCGCGCATTAAGTATGGATCCAATTGTGATGTTATTTGATGAGCCAACCTCAGCCTTAGACCCCGAAATGGTTGGCGAAGTGCTTGATGTCATGGTAGGTCTTGCAAATGATGGTACAACAATGTGTTGCGTTACACATGAAATGGGTTTTGCACGCAAGGTTAGTGACCAAGTCATTTTTATGGATCAGGGCCAAATTATCGAAAACTGCAGCAAAGAAGAATTTTTTGGTGAATCTAGCAAGCGTTCACACCGCGTTCAAGATTTCTTGTCCAAGATCTTGGCGCACTAATTTTCTTATTTGGGACTAGGGCGCTTTCCTACTCGAAGTTTCAAATCTAGCGGTTTGCTCTTGCGAATGATTTTGAGATCAACTTCATCCCCGGGTTTTTCTTGTGCAATCAGATTAAGCAAGCTACGAACATCATCAATGTTTTGATTATTGACAGAGAGTAAAACATCACCAGGCTTTATACCACCTCGGTCTGCAGGCCCTTGGTCTAGTACTCCAGATAAAACAACGCCGTGCGTATCTTTCGATAGCCCAAGGGACTCTAATAGTTCTGGCGTTAAATTTTGGGGCTCAACACCAATCCAACCCCTGGTGACACTACCATTTTTAATAATGGCTTCCATTATTTGCTTTACTAAGTTAATCGGAATGGCAAAGCCAATTCCCATTGAGCCCCCATTGTTAGAAAAGATTGCAGTGTTGATACCAATCAGATTTCCACGGGTATCAATGAGCGCTCCTCCGGAATTCCCAGGATTAATTGCAGCATCGGTTTGAATAAAGTTTTCAAAAGTATTTATACCTACGCGATCTCTACCCATTGCTGAAACAATTCCAGAGGTTACAGTCTCTCCAACGCCAAAAGGATTGCCGATGGCTAAAACAACATCCCCAATATGAACCGAGTCAATCTTTCCAAGTGTGATTGGAGTTGGTAAATTAGATGCATCAATCTTGAGTACAGCAATATCGGTTTCGGGATCACTGCCAATAGTTTTTGCTTTAAATTTCCTACCATCAGATAAAGCAATTTCAATCTGATCTGCATCATTGATGACATGATGATTAGTCAGAATTAGACCTTCTGGACTCACTATTACTCCAGACCCCAAGCTTGAAATTGGCTCGGCATCCGGAGTGTCTCCAAAGAAAAATTGATTGAACGGATCCGATTTTTTATTTTTGTCTTTTCGTGCTAACGGCTGCTTGGTACTTTTGCTTGTGAAGATATTCACAACCGCGGGCATCGATTTTTTCACTGCCTCATGATAGGAGCCCGGATTTGGACTTGATACATCATCGCTCTCTTTGAGAGTAACGCTATCGACAATAGTCGTAACATTTGTACCTGCTAACCATTCTGGTTTGAGCGTAATCAGCACAAACCAAACTGCTATGAGG
>CAISYI010000213.1 GCA_903889595.1 uncultured beta proteobacterium | reverse complement strand
TCTTTATTACAAAGTCCACAAGGCACCGTATATGTAAGTAACCGGATTGGTAAAAATGTTTACGCGATTGTAGAAAAAGACGGCAAACGTGTCATGAAAACAATTGCTAAGGGTCTTGATACGCCAAACGGTATCGCCATGATTGATGGCACGCTTTATATTGCTGAGCGTGGACGAATTGTTAAATTAGAGAATATCGAGAGTCATTTAGATAATCCACCAGAGCCAGTTCAAGTGGTTGATGGCTTAGATCCAACGAATGGCCCAGGTCATTTTTGGAAGTATATGGTTGCTGGACCCGATAAAAAACTTTATTTCAATATCGGTTCACCACAAAACATCACATTGCCAAACTATATCCAAGCTGCAATTTTGAGAGTTGATCCTAAAACGGGCGTAATGGAAAGAATCGCGACTGGTGTAAGAAATTCTGTTGGTATGGATTTCCACCCGGTAACGAAGAAATTATGGTTTACAGAGCATGCTAGGGATTGGATTACAGATGACTTGCCACATGATGAGTTAAATGTCTTAAATAAAGTTGGTGAAGATTTCGGCTATCCTTTCTGTCACCAAGGTGATTTGCCTGATCCGATTTATGGTAAATATGCTTCTTGCGATCAGTTTACTAAGCCAGCACTCAAAATGGGTGCCCACGTAGCACCTTTAGGAATGCGTTTTTACACAGGCAAGATGTTCCCAGCCCAGTATAAAAACAATCTCTTTGTTGCTCGCCACGGTTCATGGAATAGAACTTCTAAGCAGGGTTACGATGTGATGCGCGTAGTGTTAGATGCTAATGGTAAAGTTGTCAAATATGAACCATTTTTAACAGGCTTCTTAACCAATGATAAAGGTGATCCACCAATGTGGGGTAGACCAGTTGATGTGCAAGTGATTGCTGACGGTTCAATGCTAGTCAGTGATGATCACAACGGTATCATCTATCGTATTAGTTACGCAAAATAAAGTAAATATGACGTTATTGAAAGTAAAAAGAAGTGCAATGAACCTGGGGTTCATTGCATTTTTAATCAGCAGTTTCTCATTATCAGTCAACGCCGCAGATGTCGCAGCTGGAAAAGCTAAGGCTGAGGCACTCTGCAATGCTTGTCATGGTCCCAATGGTAATTCTCAAATTCCAGACATCCCTTCTTTAGCTGGGATGCCGCCTTTATCTATCTCAAATACTTTGTTCTATTATCGTGAGGGAAATCGCAAAAATCCCATCATGACGCCAATAGCTGCGAATCTTACCAATGCAGAGATGAAAGATGTGGCAGCTTATTACTCTTCTCAAAAAAGAGAAGTAACCTACAATACAAAACCTGAAAATATTGAAGCGGGTGCAAAACTTGCTCAACAATATAACTGTACCCAATGTCACGGCCCCAATCTTTTAGGTGTTCAGCACATCCCAAGGGTTGCAGGTCAAAATCATGATTATTTATTGACGCAGTTAAAAGGTTTTAAAGCGATGACTCGAGCAGATATGGATGGTAATATGTCCTCCGCTGTTTCTGCTATAAAACTAGAAGACCTAGTTTTAATCAGTGACTATGCCGCAGGAATGAAGTCTCAATAATCTTTTATGAAAATTAGGCTATACGGAACAACGATGACAGTAATAGCATCTCGTTGTTTTCAATTGCTCATAGTGTGTTTTTTTGGTATTGGTGCAGTATTTGATAGCTATTCTCAATCCAATTACCCATCTAAACCTATTCGAATCTTTGTAGGTTCTGTTCCGGGTGCTTCTAGTGATACTTATGCCCGAATAGTGGGTGATGCCTTAAGTAAAAATCTTAACCAAAGTATCCAAATCGAAAATCGCTCCGGCGCTAGCGGTATTATTGCAACAACTGCAATGCTAGCACTACCCGCTGATGGTTATCAAATACAGTTGATCTACACACCTCACACGCTTAGCCCTTATTTATTTAAAAAGTTGAGTTATGACTCGATTAAAGATGTGACCGGTATTGGTAGGATTGTGACAGCACCACTAGTTCTTGCCGTAAGTGCAAAGTCAAACTTAAAGTCATTCCAAGACCTGATTGATTTAGGAAAATCAAAATCGCTCAATTACGGTTCTGCTGGCATCGGTAGTGGCGGACATTTATCGGCTGAAATGCTGAAAATATATGCAGGTTTAGATGTGGTTCACGCCCCTTATCGAGGTGCTTCACCGGCAGCGACAGCTGTAGCAGCGGGAGACGTAGATTTCGCTTTTATTGCTCAAATTACTGCTAGAGAACTGATGCTAGCCAATAAAATTAGAATCTTAGCGGTTACTAGTAAAACGAGGTCACCACTGTTACCCAATATACCAACCATGCAAGAGCTTGGCCTAAAGGATTTTGAATTTAATAATTGGTTTGGTCTGATTGCTTCTGCAAAAATTCCTAGTGAAGTAGTGAATAAATTATCGAATAGTCTCAAAGAAGTATTAAAAGATCCTGAAATCAGAAAAAAACTTACATCAGATGGATCTGAAATTGTGGCTGATAGCCCTGAGCAATTTAAAAAATTTTTAGCCGATGATTCCAAAAAATGGGGACCATTAATTCAGCAAATTGGTTTAAAGGGAGAAGATTAATGGGCCAAGTGGATTTGGATCGTAATTCAAATACTGAAAAAGGACCTTTAGCCGGCATTACTGTAGTTGATTTATCCTCCGTAGTGGTAGGCCCAACTTGTACCCTCACATTAGCTGATCACGGTGCAGAAGTCATTAAAGTGGAAGCGCCAGATGGCGACTTAATGCGAACCTTAGGTGGTGGAGCAAGAAACCCGGGTATGACGGGGAAGTTCATGAACTTCAATCGCAATAAGCGCTCTATTTGTATCAATTTAAAAACGGAAGAAGGAATTGCCCTTCTTAAAAAGATATTAGCAAAAGCCGATGTACTCGTCACCAATATGCGGCTTGGAGCATTACAAAAATTAGGCTTAGACTATGCATCTCTGCAGGAAGTAAATCCGCAATTAATTTATTGTCAGATACTCGCTTTTGGTCGAGGAGGGACTTACTTTAATCGCCCTGCATATGACACCGTAATTCAATCGAGTGCCGGTGTGAGTGCGACGTTTGAAAAATCTAGTGGTGAGCCAAGATTTGTACCTTTGGTAATGGGTGATCATATTACTGGTTTAGTGAGCGCCCAAACAATAGGCTTTGCTTTATATCGAAGGACAAAAACAAACTTAGGCGAACTCATCGAGATTCCAATGTTTGAAACCATGGCAGCGTTTGTACTAAGAGAGCATATGGGAAACATGACCTTTGAGCCTGGTATTGGTCCTATTGGCGATGCCCGCGTATTAGATAAAAATAATCGACCAGTAAAAACAGCCGATGGTTACATCTCAATTTCACCTAATACAGACGGACAAGCCTTTGCTTTTTTTGATGCAATCGGGAGGCCTGAATTAAAGCAGGATCCACGCTTTAATAGCGTGATTAATAGAACAAAAAATAGTGTGGAGTATTACGAGATTCGTTCGGGTTCTTTGGGTTCAAAAACTTCTGCACAGTGGATTGAAATTTTTGAACAGATTGATATTCCTTGTATGCGTTACAACTCCCTTGAGGATTTACTCGAGGATCCCCACATCCAATCCGTCAATTTTCTACAACAAACGAATCATCCAACTGAAGGTTTAATTCGGGAAATTGGTTTAACGAATAATTTCTCTGGTGGTAATCGACAAGGTTTTATACCTGCGCCTAGATTGGGAGAGAATACGATTGAAATACTCCAAGAATTCGGAGCTTCAGAAGAAGAAATTGAGCAAGCTTTATCAACTCGAACTATTGTTCAACAAAGTAATTGAATATAAATAAAAGAGAAATTTTATGGAAGAGCTTTTAATCAATGATTTGGGCCACGTGCGTGTCTTGACATTAAATCGACCTGAAAGGAAGAATGCACTTTCAGATTCATTAAAACAAGCCATTATTGAAGCAATGCTGGACGCCGAAGAAGAGAATTCAGTCCGAGTCATCGTTCTCACTGGCTCAGGAGATGTTTTTTGCTCCGGTGCAGACTTAAAAAATATGCGTAGTAATGATGAACAAGGTATTCAGTTTAGAACACCGATGAACCGACCAGGCCGCAATGTTTATGAGGTTGTTTTGGAATCGAAAAAACCAGTCATTGCAGCACTGAATGGAAGCGCCGTAGCAGGTGGCTTTGAATTGTCTTTAGCCTGCGATTTAAGAGTCTCGCATCATGGCGCTAAATTTGGCTTACCTGAGACAAAAATTGGTATGGGTGCTAACTTTGGATCAGTAGTTTTGCCTAGACTAATTAGTCCAACTTTAGCCCTTGAAATGCTGATGACAGGTGAGTACATCACTGCCGAGCAAGCCTTACAAAGAGGGTTATTGAACCGTTTAACCTCTCCTGAGTTGGTGATGGAGGAGAGTTTGAAATTAGCACAGCAGATTGCGAAAAATGCGCCTATCTCGGTTCGAAGAGTCAAAGCGGTTGCACTGAAAGGTTTAGAAATGCCGATTCCTGCGGCACTAAGACAAGACCCTGGACTTAATCCCTATTTAAGTGAAGACCGTAAAGAAGGCATTAAAGCTAGACTAGAAAAACGTGATCCGGTTTGGCAAAATAAATAAAGGAGAAGATTGATGACTAACTACCCTAAAGTATTAATTACTGATGAAACACTACGTGATGGTCTGCAAATTGAAAGACCCGGCGTTACCGTTCCAGAAAAACTAGAACTATTAAACCGAATGGTTGATGCGGGTCTTAAAAGAATGGTGGTTGGGGCATTCGTTAATCCTAAATGGAGCCCACAAATGGGTGATACCTATGAGCTGGTCAAGCAAATTGAACCCAGACCAGATGTTAAGTTTTTCTCTTTAGCGCTCAACGATCGTGGACGAGAAGAGCGTAAAGCATTTACGCCGCCCTTATCTGAAGAAGAGTTCCCAGCAACCCATCTCCATTTATGTGGTGTTTTTATTCAGCGCAATACGAACAAAACTTTGGAAGACCAAGAACGCAGTTGGAGATTGCCGATTGATCGAGCCGTAGCCCTAGGATTAAAAGAAAGTGCGATAGGACTCTCATCTGGGTTTGGCTCTAACTGGACGGGTAAGGTTAGTCATGAGGCACGCATGGAGGCCTTGCAAAGGCAATATGACGCATGGTCTGAGGTAGGTATTAAAGTTCGAAGAGTTGATATGGCTGATCCAATGGGATGGAATACGCCAACAGAGGTTGCTAAAGATGTTCGTGCAATCAAGCAAAGATTTCCGACAATCGATATCTTTCATGTGCACTTTCACAATGCCAGGGCACTGGCTTTACTTTCCTTCTATGAGGTTTTAAATTTATTAGAGCCAACAGATACTATTATTGCTGATACAGCTATTGGCGGCATTGGTGGTTGTCCATACTGTGGCAATGGTCAAGCGACGGGTATGATTGCTACAGAAGATTTAGTACACTTCTTACAAACTCTGGATATTGAGACGGGGATTGATTTAGATCGATTAATTGAGACCTCTCATCGATTATCTGAGATATTAGGCAGACCTCTTCATTCACAAGTCAGTTTTAATGGACCATTACCAAGCCAAGACTCTTTATATTCTGAGGAGGTACCAGTTGTCTTTACATTTGAAGAAGCGCAACATTTTAGGTTGGGAAGTTCGGTGTATGAGGGTAATGCAAGACCTTGGATTAAAGAAGTTAAATAACTAGAAGTGTTTTTAAAGTAAGGTTTGAAATGAGACTTCATCTTAAGCAAAGTTTGATGCTTGCCGCCCTCTGGACTACAAGCACTATTTTTGTTCAGCATAGTCTTGCTCAAACTGATCTAAGTGCTTCTTATCCTAATCGTCCAATACACATTGTGGTTTCATTTCCGCCGGGTGGCTCACCTGACTTTACAGCCAGGGTCATTGGTCAGCAATTAGGAAAAATCCTGAATCAAAGCGTGGTTGTAGAAAACAAATCTGGTGCTGGTGGTAACGTTGGTACCCAGTATGTAGCGTCCAGTAAACCTGATGGATATACACTACTTGTTAATTCCTCAGCGTTTACGGTCAATCCTAGTTTGTATGCTGGAAAAGCAGGATACGATCCAGTCAAAGATTTTATTGCTGTGGGTATTGTTTCCAAGCAGGCAAATGTGGTTTCTGTAAATGAAAAGGTGCCAGTCAATAGCCTAGCAGAGTTAAAGATTTATGCCGAGAAAGAAAAATTATCGTTTTCGACGCCAGGTAATGGAACAACACCCCACCTGACTTGCGAGAACCTTTTTCACGGGATTTGGAAAGCAGATATAACGCATATTCCTTACAAGGGAGCCGGCCCCGCTTCTTTAGCTGTGGCGGGAGGGGAAACGCCAATCGGTTGTACGGCTGGCTTTGGAGTTTCACAGTTTGCTAAGCAAGGCAAAGTGAAAATATTAGCGATATCTAGCGAAACAAGAAGTAATAATTTACCAGACGTGCCAACCTTTATTGAACTCGGTTACCCTCAAATTAACGATTACACCTTGAGTGGATTTTTCTTGCCGAGCAAAACTCCCCTCGCTATTGCAGAAAAATTAAATAAGGCAATCAATGAGGCTTTATTAAGCCCCGAGGTAAAAGAGAAGTTTGAAAAAGCAGGTCTAGTACCTGTTGGAGGTAGTTTATCTGCTACACAAAGCATCATTGCATCTGAGCTAAAGCATTGGAGTCAGATTGTGAAACTGACAGGCGCAAAAGTAGACTAGTCAATCTTCGCAAGTTCGCAAGCCAGAGCTATATTACTTGGTGTGGCTTCAAGTGTGTGTGTTTCAATTTGTTCAATGATTTGACAGATAGCTTGATTGGCTTTGACAGAGATATTAAGTTTTTGTCCTTGTTCAACAATGAGGCCATTGATATATCTGGTTTCAGTAAGCCTGCCTTTTATAACATCTTGAGTTGTTGCGTTTTGAGATTTTTTACCGATGTGACCGACTAAAGTATCAACGAGTTTTTGAGAAATTTCTAAAGGATTTCCTGCCAAATCATCCGCAGTTAAACCAAAGATTTTTTCAATTTCATAACCAAGAGCTCGACCTACCGAAATCGCCTCTTCACCAATTTGAAGGACTAATTGGCGCATCTTTTGATCTGCAAAGGCATCATAAGATCCCGCCTTAATCATCGCAAAGGGGGCCAAAATCATGGCGTTAGTGACTAATTTTGTCCACTTAGCATTTTCAATTTGATTAGAAAAATCGATCGTTGCGGAGTTCGACAATAAATGTTGAATCATCTTTAGACGATTTGTTATTTGTCCATCAAACTCCCCAATGGCTATCCAAGTTTTACTTGGTGGAGTTTTTCTCTTGATGATGCCAGGTTCAAAACTTTCAGCAGAAAGTTCAATCACACTGCCAATTAAACGTTCTTTGCCAATAATTTGAGCAATTGATTCATTCATCATGCCATTCATGAGTGGCACCATTACGCCATCTTGTTTTAAATAGGGCTTAATAAATTCAGTGAGCCATTTTGCATCTTGTGCCTTTGCAGCTAAAAAAACCACATCAAATCTTGGATTCAGCCTTGCGAGATCAGTGAGGTAAAGGGCATTGTTACTAGGCGTTTGAATTTCTCGATCGGGTAAGCTAATGTGAAGACCCTCAGTCTGCACCTTTGTAATTACATTCGACCATGGATCTGTAATCGAAATAGGCACTCCTGCCATTAAAAAGTCAGCAGCGACACTGCCACCAATTGCGCCACACCCTACAATAAGAATTTCCATAGCTATCCCCTAATTTTTTATTATTATTTAATAATACCTAAACCACTAGACTATCCAAGAATTTGGTATAGTCGAAATTATAAAAAAACGGAGACATGCATGCATTGCAATCAAAGAGATAAATTTCTTTTATCAAAAATACTGCTTTTCATTGTTTTAACATTGACAGTTATTTCAGGAGGTGTTTTCGCACAACCTACTCCCCCAACGAATATAAAAATTATTATTCCTTTTGCACCAGGTGGACCTACCGATGTTTTAGGTCGATTAGCAGCTGAAAATTTACAAAATAATTTAAAAGCAATGGTTATTACTGAAAATCGTCCTGGTGCGAATGGCTTAGTTGGCGTTAATTTTTTAAAGCAGGGACCGGTTGACGGATCTAATTTATTGTTCGTTAGTTCTGGGATGATTACGTTTAGTCCATTGATGGATAAGTCAACTAATTTTGATCCGCAAAAAGACTTAGTACCCATTATTTGTTTAGCGCAAACAGATATTGGACTCATCATTGCAACAGGAGTGAATGCGAGTAATTTAAAAGAATATTTAAGTCTAGCTAAAACGGCTAACCCACCATTTAGTTTAGGCTCAGCAGGTATCGGCAACATACTTCATGCTTATATAGAAATCTTAAAAGATTCTTCAAAGATTGATTTTTTACATGTCCCCTATAAAGGCGCCACACCTTCTTTTGCGGATGTTTTGGGTGGACAAATATCAGGTATGTTTATTAGCGTCTCTCTTGCTGAGCAGTCGATACGTGCAAAAAAAGTAAAATTAATTGGTGTTTTAGGCAAACGAAGTGCCTTATTTCCGGATGTGCCCACTATTACCGAACAAGGCCAATCTGGCTTAGATATGTTGCCCTGGTTTGCCATTATGGGGCCTAAAGGAATGTCGCCTGAGACGGTTCAATTGCTCGCTTCATCCATCATGGGCTCAAATGAAAGTGACTTTAGAAAGAAGATTTATGCTGCAGGTTCTACGCCACTTCTTTTAACAGGGACAGCATTTTCAGATCTAATTAAAAACGAAACCAATACTTGGTCGAAATTAATCTTTGATAAAAAAATCAATTTTCAATAAGGAGTATTTAGTATGTCAGGAGTTGTGAGAAGAGTTGTAACCGGCCACGACGCAAATGGTAAGGGTGTTGTTATTTCAGATGGTCCTGCGCCTTATGTGCATAGCACGCCAATTCGCCCAGGATATTTTTCTACGGATATTTTCAGAACCTTTGAAACACCTGCTTTAATTAAAACCAATCAAGAAGAAACGACTTTAGGGCCACGGCGCCAATTACCAACTAAAGGCGGTTCTGTTTTAAGAATTAATCACTTTCCGCCAGAACCTAATGGTAATGAACATTTAGATGTTCAAGCCTCCAAAGCATTATTTGAGTCTTTAGGTAACGCTGCTGGTAGTTCATTTGAAAAAAATGGACGTCACCCATTAATGCATAGGACAGAAACCATTGACTATGCGATTATTTTGTCAGGTGAAATAACCATGCTTTTGGATGACTCCGAGGTATTACTCAAAGCGGGTGACATCTTAGTTCAGTGCGGCACTGATCATGCCTGGACTAATCGATCCAATGCACCATGTGTTGTTGCATTCATCCTGATAGATGGAGAATACGATGAAACACTCCAAAGCATAGTGCAGTCTCAGGAAAAGTGATCTATCCAACTAAAGGTCTACTACAATTGAGCAAGCTAATTTAAAAGAGTGATTTAACTACAATACTCAGCTAGAAAAAATGGCATTTAAAATCACTCAACCTTGTTGTTTTCCGTAACTTGGTTGAGGTGAAAACTCTTCTAAAAGAATCAAAACCCAATGTTTAAAGTAAATAAAAAAGATCAATTCCTAAATAAATTACTAGTGTTAGGAATCCTGTTTTTGGTAGTAGTTTCCCCTCAAAAAACGTTTGCAGTTGAAAAGTTTCCATCAAAACCAGTGCGCATTGTGGTCGGTTTTTCAGCTGGTGGCCCAGTTGATAATATCTCTAGGATTCTTTCAAAACGCCTGAGTGAGAGATTGGGGCAATCATTTATTGTGGATAACAAACCTGGCGCCAGTAGCATGATTGCTGCACAATTTGTTGCAAATGCTGAGCCGGATGGCCATACCTTATTAATGGTGGCGTCCACCCATGCAATCAACCCAAGTCTATATAAAAATATTGCATTTGATACTGCCAAAGACTTTACGGCAATCACTTTTGTTGCTGAGAATGCATTTGTTCTCGTGGTGCCTAAAGATTTAAAAGTGAATTCGTTAGCGGATTTGCTTGGATTAGCTAAGAGTAACTCTACGCCATTAAATTACGCATCTGCAGGGGTTGGTGGCTTGCCCCATTTAGCTGGTGAATTATTAAAGCTTGAGGCGGGTATCGATGCTAATCACATTCCTTATAAAGGAGCCTCGCCAGCCTCTGTCGATCTATTAGCTGGCCATGTCTCTTTTATGGTTAATAATATGCAGTCAGCTTTGCCCTATATCAAGGATGGTCGTTTGAAAGCCTTAGCTGTTACTTCATCGGAGAGATTGAGTGTGTTGCCCAAGGTGCCAACATTCAAGGAGCTTGGATATAAAGGTTTGCAGATTTCGGGTTGGTACGGATTATTAGGTCCAGCAGGCATGTCTCCCGAGATTGTTAAACAACTTAATAGCCAAATTACAAAGATTTTGAAAGAAAAAGAGGTCATTGATCAAATTAGGTCTGATGGCGCAGAAGTTAAAGTGGGTTCGCCCAAGGATTTCTCAGA
>CAISYI010000212.1 GCA_903889595.1 uncultured beta proteobacterium | reverse complement strand
CTTACTCTTGATTGTAGGGAATGAAAGCCTTGCTCAAACCAATACAGTATTAGACTCCTATCTAAAAGACAGAGCGAATGCTTTTTTAACCATCAATGGTTTGACATTGACACCTGACGTTACCACGGGCTCTATTTCAATTTCGGATACAAAAACCCAAAATCCTAATTTACAAATGACGTCCCTCGGCGGAGGTGGCACACTTTCAACAAATTATCCTTTGTATGTTGAGGGGACAATTGCATTGAATCGATATGATCCATCTTTTTTGAATAGCACTGGAGGAGTTTTACAACTCATTCCTGTACGGTGGAATAGTATTTCAGGTACAGGTGGGATTGGTTGGGATTTCCCATTAACTGATCAGCTTAAGTTTCGGCCGATGGCGAATATTTCTTTAGGGCATGTTGAAAGCGATATTTCCATACTGTCTCGATTGATCCAGTATAAATTTGGTAAGGATATAGACTTTTTAGATGGCGGTAGACTCAATTCTTATGGCCTGGGGGGTTCCATCATGTTAGATTATGAAGACTACCGTCCAGAAGAAGAAATTGATATTGAATTACGTTATACGAACATTAACTTAACAAGTTTAAATACGAATTCGGTCGTAATGGGAAGTATGGATGCTCAAAGTATTAGTTTATGGGCTAGGCGAAGAGTACCTTTGGGCTATGATTTGTGGGGAATGCCTTTTCGATCTGTCATAGAATTTGCCCATAACGAATTTCTTGGCGATATGCGAGGCGCTCTTGGTTTTAACTCACTGACTTCTTTAGGTGCGGGCCTTGAACTCGATATCGAACAAAATGTCGTTTTCTTGACCCGTCTCAGAATGATGCTTCGATACGTATTTGGTGAAAACGTTCAAGGCTGGTCACTCGGTTTTGCAGCTAGTTTTTAACTGGGCGTTATCCCAGCAGCCTTAACGACCTTACTCCATCGATCAATCTCTGATCGAATAAAGTTGGCAAATTCTTCTGGTGTATCTAACTCTACATTTGCACCAGATTTTTTTACTTCTTCTCGTGCAGTAGCAGACCCGAATGTCTCTTGAACGCCTTTATTTAAAATAGCAATGATCTCTTTGGGAGTTCCAGCTTTTGCAACGACACCATACCACTGCGTCGCTTCAAAGCCCTTTAACTCTGGTATACCTGACTCAGCAATCGTGGGCAATTTCGGTAAAGAGTCAATTCTTTTGATACTAGATACAGCAATCGGATTTACTTTTTCAGCCTCAATAAAAGGCATTAAGGGCGGAGATCCTGTCATGATCATATCAACCTGCCCACCGATGACATCCGTGACCGCAGGAGAAGTTCCTTTGTAAGGAATATGAATCACATCAATCCCCGTTTGCAATTTAAAGTACTCCATCGCAATATGAGCAGCACTTCCGTTTCCACCGGAACTATAAGATAACTTACCGGGACGTACTTTGGCATATTGAATTAATTCTGCGACTGTTTTGACAGGGATTTTTGAGTTCACAACTAGCACGTTTGTTACTTGAGCTATCTTAGAAATTGGTGCAATGTCTTTACGTGGGTCATAAGATAAGTTTTTAAACAAAGGCACATTAACTGCCAAATTACCGATGTTACCTAAATAAATTGTATATCCATCAGCAGGTGCTTTGAGCATTACGTCCATTGCAATTTGACCGCTAGCACCCGGTTTATTTTCGATGATGACTGGTTGCTTATAAATTTCAGTTAGTTTATTCCCTAACATTCTTGCAAAAATATCTGTCGATCCACCTGGGGTATACGGAACTAATAAACGAATCGGTTTATTAGGGTATGAAGATTGACCCAATCCCATTACAGAATAGGTCAACAATAAAATAGGTATTATTTTCTGGAAGATAGTTTTAATCATGGCATGTAATAAATTGAATTGAAATCTCATGATAATGGTTCAACTAAATATTTCAAGAGGAAAATCCCTAGACTAAGCACTTTAAAAAATAAGTTTCCTAATCTTGCTTGTTTACCACAAAGCCAACATCAAGCCCCTCGCTTAAGCTATGGAAAGTAGTAAGTTTAGAGACTAGACTGGATGTGATTTCGAACAATAGGATAGATATACTTTTCCCAACGTTTGCCATTAAAAACGCCATAATGACCCACTCCCGCCTGAAGATGATGTGACTTACGGTAAGCAGGTAGCAAGGCACAGAGATCTTGTGCCGCTAGGGTTTGACCGATACCACAAATATCATCTCTCTCGCCCTCAATTGTTAGTAAAAAAGGTTTCTTTATCGCTCTTGGATTAACAATTCGGCCTTGGCACTCCAAGATACCTTTGGGCAATTCGGTTTTTTGAAATATTTTTTCTACAGTTTCTAAATAAAAATTCTCTGATAAATCCATCACGGCAAAATATTCTTCATAAAAATCAGCAATTGCTTGTGCTTCTTCGTCTTTACCTTCAACACGAAGTTTGTAGAGTTTTTTAAAGGTTTCTTGATGACGCTTGAGATTCATATTCATGAATGCTGTCAGTTGTGTCACACCAGGATAGACTCGCCGCCCACTCCCCAAACATTGATAGGGAACATTCTCAATCAAGTTATTTTTAAACCAAGAAATTGGTTTTTGGGTAGCTAGAAGATTCACTTTTGTTGGGTTCATTCGCACATCAATCGGACCAGCCATAAGGATTAAAGAAGCTGGGGTGACGGCACTCCGATCTTCCGATAAGATTGCAGTAGCAACGAGTGCTGCTACGGTCGGCTGACAAACTGCCATTAAATGAGTATCCTCCCCGATAAATCCTAAAAATTGAATGATATGATCAACATAACTATCAAAATTAAAGTTTCCCGCCACCAGTGGTACTTCTCTAATATTTAACCAATCAGTAATGTATACCTCATGGTCTTTTAAAAGAGTTTTCAAAGTCCCTTTAAGCAGCGTTGCAAAGTGGCCTGACATTGGAGTGACAAGAAATACTTTTGGCTCTCCCACGACTCCTTCTTTTTTAAAATGCAACAAATTACAAAAAGCAGTCTTGGTGGCAAGGTGTTCTTCAATTTTTATTTCATTTTCGTCCGAATCGAAAATAAATTGAATATTAAATTCAGGACGGCTATGCGTAAAGCCCATTAATGAAATTTGTTCGTTGAGGGCTCTAATCACTTGTAAAGACTTGGGAATAAACCCATCAAAATAATGCTCTAATACGTTGTTTTGTTCTTTGGCGGCCCATCTCAATGGATCAACGAAATTAGTAAGATTTTGATAGGTTTGATACATCATTTTTTATCCTAATCATTACCATGGGGTAACGCTTGGTACTTCACATGGACCTTCGGTTGGAATTGTGCTGAAATCTGCTGGTCCTACAATTTCTAAATATTCCATATCTGGCGAGTAATCAAATAAATAATGAACTATGCCAGGGGCTTGGTGAACGCAATCGCCTGCAGACACCAGGGTGACTTTATCTTCATACATGAACTTGGCCCAACCTTTCATCATGATGACGATTTGAAAATCCGCCACATGGTAATGCCAACCCGTGCCATCCTTTGGGGGTAAATTGGCTTTGACAAGATGAGCGATCACTTTGCCATGCGTTGCCTTCGCTACCCCTAAATCTCGATATAAAAAAAAGTCTCGTAAGCCGTCTGGTAGGTACTTTGTATCGCCTGGTTTATTATGAGAAAAATCAGTTATTTTTTTAAAAGCAGTAATGGTATTCATAATTAAAACTCCACGTCTAGTTCTTCAATGTCATCGGGTTCTTGAAGGGCGCCCATCACCCATTCCTGCATCTGCGGCATCGTTAAAATCGTGTTACTGTACTGCAGACACTTACCTGACAATGGAATATTGTAGGTTTGGAATCTTGTCACAACAGGTGCAAACATCGCATCTGCAATGGTTGGATTTTTACCAAATAAGAAGGGGCCCTTATACAAGGTTAGACACTCCTCCCAAATGCAAAAAATACGTTGAATATCTTGCTGGGCTTTTGACCATACTTTAAAGTTTGACAATTTCACTTTTAAGTTCATCGGTAATGAAGCACGAAGAGAAGCAAACCCAGAGTGCATTTCACCTGAAATCGATCGACAGTGGACTCTTTGCTTCATATTGATTGGCACTAACTTTGCCTGTGGACATATTTCATTGAGATACTCACCGATTGCTAAGGTATCCCAAATCTTTAAACCTTGATGATCTAACCTTGGGACAAGAATGGACGGAGATAGTAACAAAAGTTCTGCACGATTTTCTAAGCTATCTGATTGAACTTGTACCTCATCAAAAGGTAAGCCTGATAACTTCACCATTAACCAACCTCTTAGTGACCATGAAGAATAGTTCTTACTACTAATTGTTAAGGTTGTTGTATTTGTCTTCGTTGCCATAATTTCCACCGATTTAATTAGACATATAACAATTACAGTCTAGTAGTGAAAAATTAAGCCCAAAAAAAGTAAGCACTTGAAGAGTGCAAAATAAGCAAGAATAACTAATAATTAGTTGACTATTGGGGAATGTTAAAAATAATTTTATATTGCAGGTAATTTTAAAAAAATTAGTCACGCACCAATGGATTCCAACAAGCAACTTGCGCTTGCTCCACAAGCAATAGATCCGGAGCGACGAGTTCACATTGTTTATTTACGTAGGAACACCGTTTAGCGAATGAGCAACCCTTGATATTTTCTCCCATACGAGGCGGAGATCCTGAGATAGCTAACAAAGACTTTCCCTTCGACTCAAAGGTCACAACTGAATTAAATAACCCATCAGTATAGGGATGCAATGGACTTGCTAAGATGGTATTCAGTTGTGCTTTCTCAACAATTCGGCCAGCATACATTACTGCAATTTGGTCTGCCAATTCGGTGGCGGCACCTATATCATGCGTCACAAAAATAAGAGCCATATTTAATTCTTTTTGTAATTCTTTTAACAGCAATAGAATTTGCATTTGAACAGTTGCATCTAACGCAGTAGTTGGTTCGTCGGCTAAAAGAATTTTTGGATGGCAAGCAAGGGCTAATGCAATCATGGCTCTTTGGCGCATACCACCAGACAGTTCATGTGGATAAGCCTTAAAACGTTGCTTAGCTTGAGGAATTTTCACCATATCTAACAAATCAAGGGCACGTTTTTTTGCATCTTGATAAGAAATAGATTCATGAGCTCGGATCATTTCGACAATTTGATACCCAATGTTATAAACCGGATCAAACGCTGCACCAGACTCTTGAAAAACCATTGAAACAGATTTACCACGATAGTCAATCAGTTCTTTTTTATTGAGTTCGAGGACATTCTTTCCATTAAAAATAATTTCTCCAGAAATAGCTATATTTTTTTCTTCATAAAGTCTCAATAACGCTCTGAGGGTGACACTTTTACCAGAGCCCGATTCTCCCAGTAAAACAAGTGACTGTCTCTCGTGAAGCTCAAAACTTAAACCATTCAATACTCTCGTCAGTTTTTGATCTTTAATAAAATCTAAATGCAGTTGATGAACTTTTAACAGTGGTACATTTTTCATAAGTATCAGTCCTTACTTTGCTCAGGATGAGCGAAGTGACAGGCAACCCAATAATCCTGATGAGGTTGTACAGCTCGTAAAACAGGCTCCTGCATACAAATTTCTTGCACTTGAGGACAGCGTGTTCTAAATTTACAACCACTTGGTAAATTAATTGGATTAGGAGGGTCGCCTGACAAAATAATTTGTTCGACACCAATCTTCTTTTTGTACTCAGGCACGGAGGAAAACAAAGCTTTTGTATAAGGATGCCTCGGCTTTTCGAATATTTTATCTGAGGGGCCGTATTCGACAATTTGTCCGAGATACATGACGATCAATCGATCACTGATGTAATTTACGACCTGTAAATCATGGGAGATAAATAAGAAAGTCAGCTTACTTTCTTTTTTTAAATCAATCAATAAATTTAAAATTTGTGCTTGAACTGATTTATCCAAAGCAGCTACTGACTCGTCAAGAATCAGCATCTTTGGATTAAAAGCTAAAGCGCGAGCAATATTAACACGTTGACGCTGTCCGCCAGAGAGCTCACTCGGATAGCGATTGCCAAATTGATTTGCATCAAGACCTACTCGACCCAGCAATTGAATGGCTAACTGCCTAGCATCATCTTTACTCATGCCATGCATAGTAGGGCCAAAGGCAATAGCTTCCTCAATCGTTAGCCTCGGATTCAAAGATGAGTAAGAATCCTGAAAAACCATTTGTAAATTTTTTTTAAGGTTTTTAAGTGAAATACCGCGAATTTCATTCACACCTTGACCATCAAAAATCAAATCCCCTGAATCTTGTTTTAATAACCCTGAAATTAACTTTGCAAGAGTAGATTTACCACAACCCGACTCACCAACGACACCCAGAGTTTCGCCT
>CAISYI010000211.1 GCA_903889595.1 uncultured beta proteobacterium | reverse complement strand
TGGTGTACGTTCAGCACCGTCTGCGCCCCAAGCAGCAGAATTACCAATATCGCCTTCAAGATGAATCTCTAATTTAGATAACTTCACTTCACGCAGTGAGGCCACTGCAGTGATACCTACGCCAAGGCATCCACCTAAAGCAGAGAGAACGATCTCGCCTGGAGCCGGTGCAGAGTTCTCACCCATGAGGTGTGGTGGTTCGTCCACTACTACTGGGTTATGCACACCCACAAAGCTCCAGGAGCGAAAAACTCCTTGCATCACAGTTTTTACTTTATTAGTGCCGCGACGCTCAGGATTCGCACGTCCTGCCTCGGCAAATTTCAACAAACCTTCTCGGTCGATTGGACGTAAATAATTAACTGTAGTTTCTATTGTCATAATTGCTCTCGTTAGTAAATATAAAAAATTAAATCGCTGGGAAAGATTTGAGATACCCTGCTGGTTGCATTGGATCAAACTCTTTACCCATAATGCTGACTTTTTGATAACCAGTTTTAGCTTGAGGTGGAATCGTGATGCCCGTTTCTCCCATGTATTTTTTTGCATCAGTCATGAGGAAAATTTTCTCGGAAAGATCTTTGTAATTCACATCCCCCTTCAGATAGCCCCAACGTTGCATTTGGGTGAGCATCCAGGTAGCCATGTGGTACCAAGGAATCGGATTAAAGTCAACGCGATCGGGCACATTTTGCACATTGCCTAAACCATCGGCAAATTTACCAGTTAAGACTTGCATCAGAATCGCTTCTGGTTGATTAATATAATTTGGTGGAGCAATCACTTTTGCAATGAGAGGTCGATTCGCTGGATCTCTCGCCATCGTGGAGGCGTTTAACACAGCCCGGTAAAGCGCAGCAAAGGTATTGGGATTTTGTTTGATAAATTCCTCTGAAGTACCAAACGCACAACAAGGATGTCCATTCCAAATATCTTTGGATAAAATATGAATAAAGCCAACTTCATCATAAACAGCTCGTTGATTAAATGGATCAGGGCCTAAGAAACCATCAATATTGCCGGCTCTTAAATTGGCTACCATTTCAGCGGGAGGTGTCACGCGTAGCTGTACATCTTTATCCGGATTCAAACCATGTTGTGCTAAATAATATCTGAGCAAAAAGTTATGCATTGAGTATTCGAAAGGAATCGCAAACTTCATCCCACGCCATTTGGTTGGATCACGATTTTCTTTATGTTTATTCGCTAAGGTAATAGCTTGGCCATTAATATTCTGGATTGTTGCGACCTTCATTGGCGAAGGATTTGAACCTAAACCCATGGAAATAGAAAGTGGCATGGGAGATAAAAAATGGGAAGCGTCCAGTTCCTTATTAATCATCTTATCTCTGATCAGAGCCCACCCTGCTGTCTTCATCAAAGAAACATTAAGGCCTTGTTTTTTATAAAAACCTAATGGCTCCGCCATAATGAGCGGCGTTGCACACGTAATTGGAATAAAGCCAATATTCAGATCCTTCTTTTCAAGGGGACCTTTTTCTTGGGCCATTGCTTGAATTGCATCGATTGGTAAGAATGTACTGAGTACACTTAGAGCGCTGCCAGATCCTACTGCTTTTAAGAATGCTCTTCTTTTTACTTCAGTTGGAAACAGCGCCTTAACTAAACTCGCCTCAATAAAGTTATTACTAAGATCTTCCGCAGCCATTTTTTGCGAAGCCAATTCATGCTCCGCCGCGCTGGCATGCTTGCCACAACTACATGCGACGCTAAATAGCGCTTGATCTGGATCAAAAGGACGGTAGATGGTCATAGTTCTTTTTCCTAAAGCAATGAATTATTCAAGTAAAAC
>CAISYI010000210.1 GCA_903889595.1 uncultured beta proteobacterium | reverse complement strand
TACGCGAAGATGACAAGTACACCCACCTTTAGTTTGAAAAATTTAGTGGATGGGGGGATTCTTCCTGAGGAATATCATTTATCAGATGATCCAGAGCGCTTGCTCAATGTGATTATTCATCCAAGTATGGTCGAAATTATTGTCGCTGGCGATCCTGGGCGTAATCAATCAAGAGCGTATATGGGAAATCATATTCAAGGACCACCAACGAGCAGAAAAATTAATTTACCCGCCTCTTGGCCGGCTCCTAAAAAGAGTGAAGATTAGCTTTCGACGAGACGGGAGACTACTCTTGAGTTACCAAAGCTAGGGAGATATACGGTATGTGTACCAGGTCCGCCACATACCGAGAGTTGTATCTCTCTCACAAAATCACGCTGCGCCATTTCAAATCCTGACATCTTACTGAGGTGTCAGAGTTTTTCCTGGCTTTGTAATTTAGTTTACCTAGTGCGTGCATAGATTTCAGCATGCTCAGGACCAATCATGAGTCAAGGCTCTATACCAGGGTTATATTCATTACTAGGCGGGTGAATCATTGTCTTTGCAAAAACTTGAAAGACTTGTATCTTTTCCGCCATAAATAGAGTATGATGTAGTTAAGTTCAGGACTGATAACTGTTACGGTCCTTGATTTTTTCAATCCAGCGTAACGGTCGTCCTCTCTAGCGAATTAGAGTAGGTAGTTCCTCCCTCACAATTATCTTGTCATTACAACTAAATTGAGTGATTTTTCGTTAAAAATCGCATCTTTTTGGATATTTTTTTGTTGTTTTAATTAGATTAGTCAATTAAATCTCGTATTACACGCCATCTGTCAATCCCTATTGGTGTATGCGATTGATGACGGTATTCGAAAGATATTAATTCTGTGGGAACTTATCGATATCATTTTCTGGAGAAAGTCATTCGTTTACTATTTTTCCTTGGATTATTTTTATTTTCGACATCAGTGACTAGTCAGACTTCTAATAATCTTGATTCAACTGGTTCGTCAGCTACCAATACGACCGTGGGAGGAGGGCAATCGAATTTATTAGGGACCAATATTGGTTCTCAGCAGAACTCAACGACTGTCACTGGTGGCTATGGAAATGTAAATACGAATATTCCAGGAAAAACTACATCAGAGGTTATTTCTGTCCCTACGATGTATGCACCTGGATTAACGGCTTCAGGCAGTGATGTTTGCCTAGGCTCAATTTCGGCATCAGGCTCGATTCTCGGACTCGGTCTTGCTGGTGGTAAGACCTATGTGGATGAAAATTGTGTTCTATTAAAAA
The DNA here is from genome assembly GCA_903889595.1 of uncultured beta proteobacterium. Classification (GTDB taxonomy): domain Bacteria; phylum Pseudomonadota; class Gammaproteobacteria; order Burkholderiales; family Burkholderiaceae; genus Polynucleobacter. Next base: position 1,424 of record CAISYI010000210.1, on the reverse strand, counting down.
ATAGTCAACGCATGGCTGCCTTGGGTTTTGGCAATGCGGCAGTAGTCATGATGCTACAAAATCCAGATGTTGAAAAAGCCATTAGAACTTCGAGCCCATCTGTTTTTTTGCAAGTTGCCAAAGATCGATTAGCGAATTTAGAAGCAGAATTTGAAGATGCCGTGGAAATGGGTGAATCTACTTTTGAGCTTCAAGAAAAACTAAATATAGCTACTAAGGAATTACGTATTATGGTTCGCCGTGTAAAAAATTCTCCAGGCTTACCGGAGAAAGCTGTTGAAATACCACCAACCATCTCGAAGGATAAGGTTCAATCAAAAATTGATCCGAGAGATACTTTTAATCACTAAGGAAATATCAAATGAAAAAGCTAATATTAATATCACTTTTATCCATCTCAACTTCTGTGATGGCTGCCCCTCCAACAGCATTCACATTTGTAGCGCCGGCATCGGTTGCCGTTGCTCCCGCAGTAACAAATTTACTTGGTGTCGTTAACGCATTTAAAGCTGTAGGAACTGCCTTTGCTTTAAATGATTCCACTGCAACTGCATTGTTAGATCAAGCCGCGCAGAATTTAACTCTTTCAATTGACCTTAAAAATTTGAATACGTCATCCATCAATTCCCCGACTTACAACAGTTCAACCGGACAGATTACTTGGGTAAATAATTTTGCAACCGTTGTTTCATCCACAAACAGTTGGGTGCAAGTCGATTCAGCTAGTTATGATTTAGCAGCCATGGCTTTTCGTGATGCTGGAGGAGCCTATGCAGTTACAGCAATTATGACGGGAAGCTCTGGTATGAATCGTCTACTATCCGCAATTGATGGCACAACCCGTTCGGTAAATGGTGTTGATTACACTCCTGATAGCTCTTTTAGTGCACTTGCCAATAGTTTTAATACTGCGCTAACCTTGGGAGATAAGATGACTTATTTAACGAGTGCTTCTAATGCCTTGACTACAATTCAGGCTCAAGCCTTAGCTCTCGATGTTGCAGGAGCAGTTGCAGTAACCACGCTAAACAGCATAGTATTGCCAGCTGCAAATAAAAACTCTGCTTCTTATACTGACTTGAATGCTCTTTTACTTTATAACTCCTTACAGTAATCTTGTTGTTGGCATCAGTGATTACACGAGAACTATTAACAAATCATAATTTATGACATATTTCCAACTGGAGTGGAGATTAGTTTTCGACGAGCCGGGAGACTGCTCTTGAGTTACCAAAGCTAGGGAGATATACGGTATGTGTACCAGGTCCGCCACATACCAATAGTTGAATTTCTTCTGGTTTTTTGGAAATGGGTAGCAGTGAATCCGCATTGAGTTCGCCTAACTCAGCGCTACGAGAATGCTTCGCTCTAGTAAAGTCACGCTGCGCCATCTCAAATCCTGGCATCTTACTGAGGTGCCAGAG
>CAISYI010000209.1 GCA_903889595.1 uncultured beta proteobacterium | reverse complement strand
CGGTAGAAGCAGAATTAAAAGCCATTTTTCACCAAATTCAGCATGATCTATTTGATTTAGGCGGTGAGTTGTGTATTCCTAACTTTGAATTATTAAAAGAAGAGCACGTGCTGAGGCTGGATGATTATTTAGAGCATTACAACGCACAACTGCCAAAATTAGCCGAATTTATTCTCCCTGGCGGGACTCGGATTGCCGCTCAAGCCCATATTTGTAGAACTATCTGTAGAAGAGCAGAACGATCTATCGTGGCTCTTGGTAACCTTGAAGTGATTAACGATGCACCTAGACAATACACGAATCGCTTATCTGATTTGTTATTTGTCTTAGCTAGATTTTTAAATCTTAGTTCCGGCGGTAGTGATGTATTGTGGAATCACACAAAACCTCCTAAGTAAGTAACTAAGAAAAATGGTCGACCAAATCGATCGACCATCTATTGTTTTTAGTTACAAGATAACCAACTATCGATTATTTCTTTCTTCTTGCTTTGACGCCATTTGCTAAGATTTCTAGCACTTTCAATGAGTCATCCCAGTCGATACAAGCATCAGTAATACTCTTGCCAAACTCTAATTTAGCTGGATCGTCTTTACCAGGAGTGAATTTTTGCGCTCCGCCGTTCAAGTGACTTTCAATCATGACACCGAAAATAGAATCAGAATGGTTGGCTAATTGTTCTGCCACATCCCTTGCAACATCAACTTGTCTTTCATGTTGTTTACTCGAGTTCGCATGCGAAAAGTCAATCATCAAGGATGGGTTTAATTTAGCAGCAACCAAGTCTTCGCAGGCAGCAGCAACGCTTTGGGCATCGTAATTAGGCGCTTTTCCACCACGTAAAATGACGTGACAGTCTTCATTGCCCGAAGTTTCTACAATAGCTACTTGGCCATTTTTATGGACTGACAAGAAATGGTGGCCACGGGCAGCCGCTTGGATTGCATCGGTCGCAATTTTGATGTTGCCGTCTGTGCCATTTTTAAATCCAATCGGTGCTGAAAGACCTGAGGCCAATTCGCGATGGATTTGAGATTCGGTAGTCCTAGCTCCAATAGCACCCCAAGAAATTAAATCTCCAATATATTGGGGAGAAATCACATCTAAAAACTCACTTCCTGCGGGCATTCCTAAACGATTGATTTCCATGAGTAATTGTCTTGCATAGCGCAATCCCTCTTCAATCTTGAAACTGCCATCTAAGTAAGGGTCATTAATTAAGCCCTTCCAACCGACAGTAGTTCTTGGCTTTTCAAAATAAACGCGCATCACAATTTCTAAATCATTTTTGTAATGATCACGAACTTCCAATAAGCGTTTAGCATACTCAATCGCAGCGACTGGATCATGGATGGAGCAGGGCCCAATAATCACTAATAAACGATCGTCTTTGCCATGAATAATTTCCCGAATCGACTTTCTTGTATGACGAATCAATTTTTCTATAGGCGTGCCTAATATTGGAAAAAAACGGATTAAATGCTCAGGTGGTGGGAGTACGCTGATATTTTTGATACGCTCATCGTCTGTAGAAGATGTTTTATCGATACTTGCGTACCAATTTTCTTGGGTGCTTAAAGCTTTATCGTTCATAGCAAAATCTTTCAACAATTAAAAATACAGCAAAAAAAAACCGCCTTATTTGGCGGTAGATTGTAGGAATTTACTTTAAACCCTTACCTCTCGACCGCCAAGTCTGAGATCCAAAAGCTAAAGAAGTAAAGTTTTCCTGAGTTCATGTAATTAATTTAACACAAAAAGAAGTCGACACAGAAAAATTAAACACTTCCTCCAACGACCATCCCTTCTAATCTTAAAGTAGGTTGTCCGACGCCAACTGGGACACTCTGCCCATCTTTGCCGCAAACACCGACACCATCGTCTAACTTTAGGTCATTACCGATCATCGTGATTTGCTTGAGAGACTCTGGGCCACTACCAATAATTGTGGCACCTTTGACCGGGTATTGAATCTTGCCGTTTTCGACCCAATAGGCCTCAGTTGCGGCAAATACAAACTTACCGCTGGTAATATCAACCTGACCACCCCCAAAATTGAGTGCGTATAAACCTTTGTCGAGACTCGCTAAGATTTCTGCAGGATCCTTATCACCACCAAGCATATAGGTGTTAGTCATTCTAGGGAGGGGCAGAGATGCGTAACTTTCACGTCGACCATTCCCTGTAATTGGCATTTTCATTAAGCGAGCATTTAAGCTATCTTGCATATAGCCTTTTAAAATGCCATTTTCAATTAAGGTAGTGCACTGCGTAGAGTTACCTTCATCATCGACATTTAATGAGCCACGTCGACCATCTAAAGTACCGTCATCAACAATGGTTACGCCTTTAGCGGCAACGCGTTGTCCCATTTTTCCAGAGAACGCTGAAGATCCTTTGCGATTGAAATCACCCTCTAAACCATGACCAATTGCCTCGTGGAGTAACACTCCAGGCCATCCTGGTCCCATCACAACTGTCATTGCTCCTGCAGGCGCAGGTCTTGAATCTAAATTAACTAATGCGGCATGCACTGCTTGATCAACCCAGTTATCTATTCGGGCATCCGTAAAGTAGGAATAATTAGTTCGACCGCCACCGCCCGCACTACCCATTTCTCTTCGACCATTTTGTTCAACAATTACTGTAATCGAAACGCGTACTAAAGGCCGAATATCAGCAACTAATTTACCATTCGCCCGAGCAACCAGAATGACATCAAACTCTCCCGCTAAACTGGCCATCACTTGCACAACTCTTGGATCTTTGGCACTTGCTCTGCGCTCGATTTTTTCTAATAAGGCAATTTTGGCTTCAGTAGGTAAACTTAAGATTGGATCTTGAGCGTGATACAACAAGGAGCGACTTGTATCTTGATGCGCTCCCAAAATAATTTTCTTTTTACCGCCAGTTGGGCCAATGACACGCGTTGAGCGCGCAGCCTGCATTAGAGTGTCTAAATTGATTTCATCCGCATAAGCAAAGGCTGTTTTCTCACCAGAAATAGCTCTAACACCGACTCCTTGGTCAATACTAAAGTGACCGGATTTGACAATCCCTTCCTCTAAACTCCAAGACTCATTACGAGTATGTTGAAAATACAAGTCCGCATCATCTAAACGATGTTGATACATGGTGCTAAGTGCAGTTTGTAAGTCAATTTCTGAGATTCCACCCGGGTCTAACAGTAGAGTCTTCGCACTTTGAAAAGCAGGATCTTGATATATGGTCATAAATGATTAAAGTGTACGGTGAGATAGCGCTGGCAAATTTGCTCTTACATCCTCTAATTCTTGACGATTTAGTTCTCCAAGTATAAAACCTTCACCGTTTTCTAGTTGAGTTGAAATTTCTCCCCACGGTGAGATCAGCATCGAATGCCCCCAGGTTTTGCGACCGTTATCATGTAAACCACCCTGTGCAGACGCTAAAACATAGCATTGGTTTTCAATAGCACGTGCTCTGAGTAAGATTTCCCAGTGCGCACTACCCGTTGTATAGGTGAAAGCAGCAGGTATGAGGTGGCAATCTACATGCCCCATAGCTCTATACAACTCAGGAAAACGAATGTCATAACAAATACTTAAGCCAAAACTCCATGTTTCATGGTTCTCATTAACCAGGAATGTCTGCGGTTCTAAACCCTTTTGTAGGGTTAATGATTCGTTATAGCTTTCACTGCCTTTACTAAATGAAAATAAATGAATCTTGTTGTATCTAGCAACTATTTTGCCTTCAGGGTTGAATACTAAAGTGCTATTCCAGACCCGATCTGGATCATTTGAGCTAATAGGTAAAGTTCCAGCAACCAAATATATTTGGTAAGTTTTTGCGAAGTTGGCGAGCTTCTCCTGCATTGGACCAGAGCCAAAAGCCTCTTGAATGCTCAACTTTTGGCGATCGTTTTGACCCAAAAGACAAAAATACTCAGGCAGTACAACAATTTTTGCACCATTTCTCGCACATGCTTCAATTAATCGTTCAGCAGAGCCGAAATTATCAAGGGGGTTCGAGCTTGAAACCATTTGAATACTGGCGACTTTAATCATACGAAAAATATCCTTTTAAGGTTCTTGACTATTAACGTTTGGTGAACTACTGGATTCTGGAGCCTTGCCAGGAGTTTCATTTAATATGTTTTTCTTACGAATCGTTTTTAGTGCCTCAGGATCAACGGGCTTACCATTTTGATCAAGCGGAATAACTTCAGGATTTTGCCAACTCCCTTGAATGAGGTAGTCGGACTGTAGTGCTTTGTTTACACCAGATGATAAAAGATATTGCCCGAGCATGGTCCCAAGTCCAATGATTGGGTTTGTAAAATACAAGACTGCAAGTCCAGCGGAACCTAAATTAATTCTTGGATAAATAATGACTCGTAGATCCTGCGTTTCTTGATTCAAGTTAATATCCCCAGACATGGAAATTTTTGCTGGAGTAGTCATCATTTCAAAGTCCTTAGTTTGAAGATTGCCTCGCCGTATCGATGCACTAGCGGAAACTTTATCAAAGGAAGTGCCTGTTGTGAGTACTTCTCCAACACTGCCAGAAAAATTTAAGGTCGCAAATTTAAAAAGTCCTTGTAAACTTAGAATTCCTAATAACCTTGCAGCACCAGTATCAACTTGAAGAATTTTACCATTTTCAACATCAAATTTTAGGTTACCGTTTAAGGTTTTAGTACTGAATGCAAAGGGTGCCCCTGCCCAAGAAATAGCACCTGACAAATTACTTTTACCATTTGCAAGAACTTCCGCATAGCCCAAAGAGCTTAATAATTCACCGGTATTATTTGAAGTCACAACAAAGTCTAAATACGTTCTACTTGGATCATTATTTGCTTTCAACTCCCACTTGCCCGTTGCATCAAAAATACCGTTAGGATTTTTAATGTTCAATTTTTGCAATATCCAAGTATTCTCTTTTGAGGTAGCGAGAACATTTAATTCACCAAAGTGTTTATTACCTATTGCAAAATCATTCACCTGAATATCAAGCTCAGGCATCTGCTCCGAAGACTTTTCGATCCCCCTTGAAATGGATTCTTTAGACTCATTATTGGGGATAGTTAATTTAGAAAATTTCGCTTTTAAGACACCAGCAGAGTGATTAATACTGGAATCAAGCCATTCAAGCTCACCAACAGCCAATGGCGAAGAAACACTCGCTTTCCATTGATTTTGGTTATGTGCAGCAAACAGCGTAAGGTCTTCAATTTTCTTATTAGCGATGAAGAGTGTTTTAATCTTCGCTTGAATATCAATTGGAGGGACTTCTTTTGACAGAGACTTGGCGTCGTCCAAACTATCAATTTTTTTCGGCTTATCTAGTAACTGGTTCCATTTATCCATATTTAAAGAAGCAAGGTCCAGATGGATTTTCAAACCTTTATCTACCTGTGGCAACAAAGTATTACCAATTGCTAGAGCATGTTTCGTTACTAAATCATCTTTGATCGTACCAGTAGATTGGATGAGGTTATCTAATTTAAACTGCCAATCTAATACACCGTTATTCGCAGATAATTTGAGATTTCCTAACATGGGGGTCCCCATAGATTTAACAATAGGATCTGGAAAATCAAGTTGTACTTGACGTAAATCAAAGCTTGTAGCATTTGTAAAACTACCACTATCTGTTGTAAAACTACTTTGATAGTTTAAGTTCCCTTTTAAATAGTTTTTAACCGATTTATTCAATACTGGAACTGCTACCCCCACTGCCTCCATTAATTTACTGGCATCTAAATTACCTGCAACTTCAATGAGTTTGTTATTACTTTTAACGGCAATTGGGCCACCCAACCAATTACCTAAAATATTAATTGTTTTAATTCCTTTTTGATCTAAAAGAACGTTGCCAGTATTGATATTGCCAGCGGGCAAATCCTTAAAACGAATTTGGTTGTTTGATAAAGATAAATCTGCTTGAACCCGAGTAGGGTTTGAAGCCTGGAAGGTCTCTAAGATCGATAGTTTTAAGTTGGCATCACCACTCATATCAAGCGTATCCAAGGACTCTTTATATTTAAAACCAAGTGGAGAGGTTAGCAAATATTTTGTAAAGTCACTGGCTTTGCCATTCACATTACCATTTACTTCAAGTCTTGTTGGTTGAGATTTTAAGTTCATCGCCACATTAAAATTTTTGGCCATGGTGTTTTTAAATTGACCAGTGGGAATTTGTACTGTGAGCAATTCATTCTTGATCGACAAGGTTGCATCTACCTTTTCGATCGGTAGCCACTCACCTGGAATCTCATTTCTGATAGGTAAGGGCCTAAAAGTTACGATTTTGAATTGGGAGGATATTAAAAACTTACTACTAGATTCTTTACT
>CAISYI010000208.1 GCA_903889595.1 uncultured beta proteobacterium | reverse complement strand
TTAGTTCTTGGCACACAAATGGAGCGCCATATTGCCAAAAGGTTAGGTGTTCCTTGTGCCGTAATTTCTGCGCCAGTGCATGTGCAAGATTTTCCAGCGCGATACGCACCGCAAATGGGTTTTGAGGGTGCTAATGTTATTTTCGATACATGGGTTCATCCACTAATGATGGGCTTGGAAGAGCATCTCATCATGATGTTTAGAGAAGATTTCGAATTTAATAGTAATGTTCCTGCTTCACATTTGGGCCACGTTGGTGCGGCATCTGCCTCATCTATTCAGGTACCTGAAGCAGCACCTTATTTTGAAATAGAAGCTCCAATCGTAACTGATCAAGAGCAACATGATAAAAAAGAAAATCTCGAGACGCAACAGCAGTCTTCGAAACAACAACAGTCCACTGAAGATCAAGCAGTATGGTCCGCAGATGCCTTAAAAGAATTAGGTAAGATTCCATTTTTTGTGCGTGGAAAAGCTCGGCGAAATACTGAAAAGTATGCAAATGAGCATGGTATGCAGCAAATCACCTTGGAGACGCTTTACGATGCAAAAGCCTATTACAGTCGTTAATAAAACCTCTCTTAAGTTTGTCTTAGTGACGATGGATACGCATCTCATTAGCGCAAGTGAAAAGGCAAATTTTGCATTGAAACGTGAAATGCCTAATTTGGATTTCAAAATCCATGCAGCTGCTGGATGGGCAACTGCACCTGAGAAGCTTGCTGAGTGTAAAAAAGATATTGCAGATGCAGATATTGTTGTCACCACCATGTTATTTCTTGAAGATCATTTTTTACCAATTCTTGATGATTTAAAAGCCCGTCGTGACCATTGTGATGCGATGGTTTGTGCCATGTCTGCAGCGGAAGTAGTACCTTTAACTAAAATTGGTGATTTTGATATGAGTAAGCCAGCCAGCGGTCCATTGGCTTTACTCAAGAAAATGCGTGGCCCTAAAGGAAAAAATACAACAGGTGGTGCTGCTCAAATGAAGATGCTGCGTACCTTACCAAAAATTCTTAAATACATTCCAGGTACTGCGCAGGATGTCCGTAATTATTTTCTGACCTTGCAATATTGGTTAGGCGGTTCAGAAGAGAATATGTACCATATGGTTCGTTTCCTCATTAATAAATATGCAGATGGTCCAAGAGCCTCCCTTAAAAATATTAAGAGCAAAATAGTTGAGCCAGTCATGTACCCCGATGCTGGAGTTTATCATCCGAGGCTCAAAGGCCGTATTAGTGACGATATAAGCCAAGTACCGAAACTCGTTCCAGATAATAAGGCAAAAGGTAAGATTGGTATTTTGTTACTGAGATCTTATGTTTTAGCTGGTAATACGCAGCACTATGATGCTGTCTTTGCAGCACTTGAGGCTCGCGGATATCAAGTGGTTCCTATTTTTGCCGCTAGTTTAGATGCTAGACCTGCAATTGACCAGTTCTTGATGAAAAACGGAAAGTGTACCGTAGATGCCATGATTTCTTTAACTGGCTTCTCACTCGTAGGTGGACCTGCGTATAACGATGCTAAATCCGCAGAAGAAGTCTTGGGTAAGCTTGATGTACCCTATATTGCTGCTCATCCTGTAGAGTTCCAAAGTCTTTCTGATTGGGGAAGTTCTGATCGTGGCTTATTGCCCGTAGAGAGTACCTTAATGGTGGCTATTCCTGAACTCGACGGCGCCACTAATCCAATGGTTTATGGTGGACGTTCTGGTGCTCCAGGTACAACTTGTACTGGTTGTCATCGTGGTTGCACATTTACAGAAATAAATAATGTTAATGATATGTTCACTTGTGTTGAACGAGTAGATATGCTCTCCGCAAGAATGGATAAGTTGATTTCACTCAAGAAGTCAAAACACCATGACCGTAAAGTGGCGATTGTTATTTTTAACTTCCCACCAAATGCAGGAAGAGTTGGAACTGCAGCCTACTTAGGTGTTTTTGAGTCTATCTATGAAACGATGGCGCGTATGAAGCAGGATGGTTATCAAGTAGATATGCCTGCCAGTATCGATGAGTTAAGAGATTCTCTTTTACATGGTAATGCACAGCAATACAACACTGATGCCAATGTTCACTTCAAGATTCCAGCTAATGATCATGTCAAACGCGAAACTTGGTTAAAGGACATTGAAAAGCAGTGGGGTCCAGCTCCAGGTAAACAATTAAGTGATGGATCTGGAATTTTTATCTTGGGTAAACAGTTTGGGAATGTACTCCTTGCCGTTCAACCTGGCTTTGGATATGAAGGTGATCCAATGCGTTTGTTATATGAAAAAGGATTTGCTCCAACCCATGCTTTCTCAGCTTTCTATCGTTATTTAAGAGAAGATTTTGGAGCGCATGCAGCACTTCATTTTGGCACTCACGGTGCGTTAGAGTTCATGCCTGGTAAGCAAACTGGCTTATCTGGAAACTGTTGGCCAGATCGCTTAATTAAAGATTTACCGAACATTTATTTGTACGCATCTAATAATCCATCAGAGGGAGCGATTGCGAAGAGACGTTCAGGCGCTACTTTAATAAGCTATTTAACCCCGCCAATTGCTCAAGCAGGACTTTACAAAGGACTAGCTGATTTGAAGGCTTCAGTAGAGCGTTATCGTTTACTACCTGAAGATGATCAGGATGTCGCCAATGTCCTAGAGCGTGAGCAACTCAGCGAATTGATTTTTACTCAAGCAACTGGTATTGAAATTATTCCTGCTACGAGTTCATGGGAAACCCTGTCACAAAAGCAAATCAGTTTAGAAGTAGTGAAGTTGAGTGAAGAGTTATTGGAATATGAGTATGCTTTGATTCC
>CAISYI010000207.1 GCA_903889595.1 uncultured beta proteobacterium | reverse complement strand
TACCTGACGTGCCAACTTTTGCTGAGATTGGTTTTCCGAACTATGAATCACGCGGCTGGTTTGGCATTGTGGCGCCTGCTAAAACACCCGTAGAAGTGACGAATCTGCTCGCGAAAAACATCTGGGAGATTGTTCATTCTGATGAATATATCTCAAAAGTCATTGACTTCAATGGTTTTGAAGTCGCAAAAATTCCACCGAATGAATTCACTGCTTTTTTAGTAAAAGATCGTGTGAAGTGGAAAGGCTTAGTCGCGCAAATGGGTGACGCCATTAACAACTAAATGAATTAATTACAAATTACTATTACCTCTTAGAAAGATAACTTATGGACTTGATGAAAAGCGAAATTCGTGACGGAATGCAAATTGATTGGGATGCACCTATTTTGATGAAAGACGGTACAGTTTTGAGAGCTGATGTCTTTAGACCGATTGGCGAGGGTAAGCATCCGGTCATCATCACTTACGGCCCCTATGCAAAGGGACTTGATTTTAGAACGGGCTATAAAAGTCAGTGGTCTAGACTAGAAGAAGCAGTGCCAGAAATCCTGACAGACACCTCAAATAAATATCAAAATTGGGAACTCGTAGATCCTGAAGTGTGGGTACCAGATGGTTATGCTTGTATACGTGTTGACTCAAGAGGTGCTGGCAGATCACCTGGAGTGATAGATTGCTGGTCTCCCCTAGAGACTGAAGATTTTCATGAATGTATTGAATGGGCCGGTACACAAAATTGGTCTAACGGTAAAGTGGGTGTCAATGGTATCTCCTATTACGCGATGAATCAGTGGACCGTAGCCGCGACAAAACCAAAACATTTAGCTGCCCTATGTATTTGGGAGGGTTCTTCTGATTTTTATCGTGAACTGTGTCGTCATGGTGGTATCTTGAGTGACTTCTTGGGAGATTGGTTCCCAAGGCAGGTCGTCAGTGTGCAACACGGAGTAGGTGATCGTGGGGCCAGAAGTTTTGTGACAGGGGATACCGTTTGTGGACCCGAGACACTCAGCGTTGAAGAGCTTACCGCCAATAGAGCTGATCCCGATATGCAAGCTCTTAACCATGAGTGGATGGACGAATTTTATGTATCACGCTCACCTGATTTTGCAAACATTGATGTCCCCTTATTATCTGCTGCCAATTGGGGTGGGCAAGGTTTACATACACGGGGAAATTTTGAGGGATATTTAGCTGCAGGTAGTTCACAAAAGTGGTTGGAAGTTCACGGGGATACTCATTTCACGCATTTCTATAGTCGTTATGGTGCTGGTTTGCAAAGACAGTTCTTTGCACACTTCCTCAAAGGTGAAAATTCTGGTTGGGATAAGCAACCTAAGGTCTCGCTCAATATTCGCTCACCAGGTGAGAAATTTGAATTACGCGCAGAAAATGAATGGCCTCTTGCACGTACCCAGTGGACTCCTTATTATCTTGATCCAGCTGAAATGCAAATGAATCCATCTGCGCAAACTTCTCCCACCACAATGTCTTTCGACACACAGGGTGACGGCATTACCTTTTTAACGCCAGTCCAGAATCAGGATGTCGAAATTACTGGACCGGTTGCAGCGAAAATTTGGTTATCATCACAGACGAATGATGCTGATATTTTCTTAGCGTTAAGACTGTACGATCCAGCTGGCAAAGAAGTAGCTTTTATCGGTTCCAATGATCCACGCACACCAATTGGTTTAGGCTGGTTAAGAGCGTCGCATCGTAAAACGGATCCAAACAAATCGAAACCGTACCGTCCATGGCATACCCATGATGAAGACTGGCCACTGACGCCAAATCAACCGGTCGAGTTAGATGTGGAAATTTGGCCAACTAGTATCGTAATTCCAGCAGGCTATCAACTTGGGTTGAACGTGCGCGGTAAAGATTATGAATACGACGGTACTGATGCAGGTGTTGCCCACGCTCCTTATCCAATGAAAGGCGTTGGTCCCTTCTTACATCGCAATCCTAAAGATCGTCCAGCGGACGTTTTTGGTGGCGTAAATACCCTTCATTTTTCTAATGAAATGAAACCTTATCTCCTATTACCTGTTATCCCTAAAAAATAAGATCAAGAATATGTCAACTACTCAATACGAATTACAAGAACACCCACATTTTTTATTAGAAAAAAATGTGGACGTTGCCATGCGCGATGGCGCTTTGTTGAAAGCGGATGTTTTCCGACCTAAAGGGGATGGTAAGTATCCCGCGATTCTTAATTTAGGCCCCTATCAAAAAGATAAATTATGGGTCACTCCACCAAGCCTTGAAGAGACCGGTAATGAGTTCATGAACTGGGAAACAGTTAATCCAGAAATTTGGATACCAGAGGGTTATGTTAGTGTGCGCGTAGACGGTAGAGGATCTGGTAAATCACAAGGACAATGTGATCCTTGGTCCATGGCAGAGTCGATTGATTACTATGACGCGATTGAGTGGGCAGCGAAGCAGCCTTGGTGTAATGGTAATGTTGGTTTATTAGGTATCTCTTACTACGCCATCAATCAATGGTTTGTAGCCAATCAACAACCACCATCTCTCAAAGCGATGATTCCGTGGGAAGGATTTGCTGATATTTATCGCGATGCTTTGTACCACGGCGGCATCTTAAACGTGTTTATGACCAATTGGTTCACTGCTCATTTATTACATCATCATCTCGGTCGTGCTTCAGAAACCGTCACGAATCCGTGGGAGCGCAATGTTTTAGGGACCTGGTTAGGTAATAACTTAGATAGCGGGGCGCTCAGTGGGGCTCAAGCGGACTGGGACAAGATTAAGGTTCCTTTTTATTCAGTTGGAAACTGGACTGGTATGGGCTTGCACTTACGTGGCAATACCGAAGCTTATATGATGAGCCCTAATCCAAATAAAAAACTTAGAATGCAAAATGGCTCGCATGTCCATCCGTTTTATACCGCTGATGGCCGTGCTGATCAAATGCGCTTTTTAGATTATTGGTTAAAAGGAATCGATAACGGTGTTATGCAAGAACCACCAGTGAAATTGGCTATTCGCCATGGCGGTGATCAAATCGAGTGGCGTTTTGAAAACGAGTGGCCGATTGCTAGAACCCAGTGGACAAAATGGTATTTAGACGTGCAAGGTGTAAATCCTGGCGCAGTTCCTCTCAAGGGCGATTTGAAACTTGCTAATCCAAGCTCAGAAGCACAGTGTTCTTATGCTGCGACCGGTATGGGTTCAATGGGCTCTACTTCTGCAGCTTCATCGCAAGTGATGGGCGGCGGTATTAAGCCTGACATGGGCGTTTCATTTTTTACTCCTCCAATGACTGAAGATGTAGAAATTACAGGTCCTTTGAGTGCAACCTTATGGGTTTCAAGCTCGTCTGAAGATATGGATCTCTTTTTGACGATTCGTCACTTTGATGAAAATGGTAAAGAACTATTAGAAACTGGCCAACAAGGATCTCCTGTGCCGGTTGCAAAAGGCTGGTTACGCGTGTCGCACCGCGAACTTGACGTTGAGAAATCTTTACCATATCGTCCTTATCACCGTCATCAAAGGCGTTTACGTTTAACTCCAGGTGAAATCGTACAGGTACAAGTGGAAATTTGGCCAACCTCAATGGTCTTTGCTAAAGGCCATCAATTACGTCTTGATGTTCAGCCAAGAGACGGTATTGGTAGTAGTGGCTATTTACACTATCACGCGGATTACAACACTGGTACCAATACGATTCACACTGGTGGAAAGTACGAGTCATTCTTATTTTTACCAATCGTTCCGAAAATTTAATCAAGAGGTTTTTCATTTTTCTAAGAAAGTGAGTAAAGCATGAAGCGTATATTGATGTTAGCACTGGGTCTTTTCGTTCATTTGTCGTTTGCGCAAGATGCTATTACGAACTTTCCGAATAAGCCTATCCGTCTGGTTGTTACAACGGCAGCAGGCGGCGGCTCGGATGCCATTGCGAGACCACTTGAGCAAAAGTTTTCTGAATTTTTAGGTCAGCCCGTAATTATCGATAACAAACCAGGAGCTTCTGGCATGATTGCGATGGATTATGTGGCTAAAGCTGCGCCAGATGGCTATACGATTGTTTTCGCTACGACGGGAACCATTGCTACTAATTTTGCGTTGAATCCTAAAATTCCGTATGATCCGTTAAAAGATTTCGCTCCCATTACACGAGTAGCCGATACCTACTTGGCTTTTTTAATCAATCCGAAATTAGGCGTCAATACCCTTGAAGAGTTTGTAGCCTTAGCTAAAAGTAGAGAGAAAACGAAACCTTTAACCTTCGCAAGTTATGGCGTAGGTAGTTTTGCTCAGCTAGTAACAGAATGGTTTAGTACGATTGCTAATATCAAAATGATTCACGTACCTTATAAAGGCAGTGCGCCTGCCATGACTGACCTGATTGGCGGTCAGGTTGATTGTTTCATTGACACTTTACCTTCCTCAATGCCTTTTATCAAATCAAAACAAGTCAAGGCGATTGCTGTTGGTTTAGAAAAAAGAGGGGATGGTGTTTTAGCTGATATTCCGACTTTTAGTGAGGCTGGATATCCAGAATTCAAACCCGTAGCTTGGTGGAGTTTGTTAGCTCCTGCTGCTACGCCAAAACCTATTGTGGCAAAGTTGCAGCAAGCCGCCGCTAAAGCATTGCAATCACAAGAGGTTAAGGATCGGTTTGCGCTTGCACTAGCTACACCAATTGGTAATAGTTCTGAGGATTTCGGAAAGTTTATGAAAAGCGAAGTTGATACCTATGTCAGAGTTGTCAAACAAGCCAATATTAAACTGGATTAGCCAGCGCTTAGAGAATCGATCTCATGAATCTACCGTCATTATCTCAATCGAGGACCATTTCTAAATGGTTTAATCCCAAGCATCATCAAGCTCGGTTGAGTAACTATCTTGGACTATTGATGGCCCTCGGTATCATGGGTATTTGGCATAGTGCGCTAGCACAATCAAATCAGTCTTTGAACTATCCGAATCGGCCTGTCAAAATTATTGTGCCTTTTACAGCGGGTGGTCCGACCGATGTACAAGCTAGATGGGCTGCAGAACAATTAAGTAATGCTTTAGGACAAGCCTTCATTGTTGAAAATATAGCTGGGGCAGGGGGTGTGACCGGTACGGATAAGGTTGCGAAGAGCCCTGCCGACGGCTATACCTTACTAGCAGGTAATCCCGGACCATTGACTGTGGCTCCTGGCATTAAAGCGCAAATGCCATATCAGACCATGACAGACTTCGTACCTATCATGTTGATTGCTAGAACTGGCAGTTGCCTGACAGTACATCCTTCAATACCAGCAAAAAATGTTAAAGAATTTATTGCCTATGTTAAGGCTAATCCGGGTAAGGTCAATTATGGCTCGCCTGGTGTTGGGACGATTGGGCATTTAGGGATGGAACGCTTTAATTATCAAGCCGGCATTACTATGAACCATATTCCCTATAAGGGAACTTCACAGTATCTCAATGATTTAATTGCTGGACATATCCAAATTGCGATTACCCAATTAGCAGGATGTTCTACCTATGTGAAGCAAGGTAAGTTAGTCGCAATTGGTGCCACCGCTGAGAAACGGTCTACTTTAATGCCTGAATTACCGTTAGTTTCAGAGCAAGGCCTGCCCAATTATTCAAGTTATAACTGGAACGGTATTCTTGCTCCAAAGGGAACACCTAGCGCAATTACCCAAAAAATTTATGAAGTTTTATCACAAAAGATGGCTTTAAAAGAAAACCAAGAGTTATTTACTGGTCAGGGCCATGAGCCTGGAAATATAACTCCGGAGGGTTTTAGAAACTTCTTACAACAAGATTTAAACAGAAATACTGAACTTGCAAAAGTTACCAATATTCACGAATGAACTCTTTAATTTAAAAGGAATTGAACATGCCAGAAAAAAAAGATCCCCCTTATTTTATGTATTTTCCTGGTAATTATCGCTGGTCAGCTGCCTTTATTAATATGCTCAGTGCTGCTCCGTACGGTGGATCAGAAATCGGTGAGTTGCATAAAATCGGTACCAAGCTGAAAGGCAAGTCCGCTGACGAT
>CAISYI010000206.1 GCA_903889595.1 uncultured beta proteobacterium | reverse complement strand
CTGTTCTCAAGTTAATGGGCGCCAGTATTGTTTTACAAGGTGGTCCTGGAATGGGTCAACATACTAAGATGTGTAATCAGATTGTGATTGCCTCTACGATTATGGGTGTATCTGAAGGGATTGCTTATGCGAAAAAAGTCGGTTTAGATCCAAGTAGTGTGATGCAATCGATTGGTGGTGGCGCTGCTTCTGGCTTCCAACTCAATGTGTTAGGTCCAAAGATGATTGCCGGTGATTATGCACCGGGTTTTTATATTGAACACTTTATTAAAGACTTAACCATTGCTTTGAGTGAAGCGCAGGCTATGAAACTAGAGTTACCTGGTTTGATTCAAGCGAAAAAATTGTATGACCAAATTGCTGCTGATGGCCATAGCAAAGATGGAACTCAAGGACTGATTCAGTTGTACTTGGCACAGTAATAATTATTACCGAGCTGTTTGTGTGAAAGAAAAAAAAGCCATTTTAAAAAATGGCTTTTTAAAATTTATGATTCCAAAAAATCACTTTTTAACTCTAGGGTCATTTTCTAAAGGCGTGCTACCTGTAGGGCCAATGCCGTAGAAAAGCAAGATGGCTCCTTCACCAGTTGTTTTGCCAAAGTGAGCAGTATTAGCAGGTTCCGTAAAGTAACTTCCTACTGGATGCGCATGCAACTTTGATTCGTCAAACTTGGTGTCATAGCCAATGTAATGCAATCCAGAAATCACCATACCATAGCGGTCTTCAGGGTGTTTGTGGGCATAGGCTTTATCATATGGCTCCCACTTAACCAAATACAGATAAGGACCAGGCTTATTCGGATTTCCCATGAGGAAAGATTGTTCACGGCCAGATGGAGTTTTCTCCCATTTGATTTTATCTGGTGGAATATTCATTACCCCTGGAGGTAGTGGATGATCCGCCGCACTGGATAAGGTGCCGCTGACAGAACAAAATGCGACTAAACTACAAATTGCTAATTTAATAAAAGCTTTCATTTTTTTCTCCTTTAATAATAGTTATTAAATTAAAGAATACTCCTGAAATCATCTAAAACAATCAGCGTTTTTACTTAGAGACTTGAACAATTAAGAGAATCTTTTTTGAATTTCTGCGGCGATGAGGTGGATTGAAGCGGGGCTTAAGTCATCTACTTCAATTTTAGGTGAATCCATATACTGGCTAAAATTTTTCCCTTGAGAGCGCTCATACAGTCGGTCATAGTGTCTAACGAGTAAATCCCTAATTAAATCCTGCCAAGCATGATTGTTAATCCAATGCGTCCAACGATCCAAGACCTCGTGTCCATGTAATTCCTTTAAAAAAGATAATTTTTCAATGAGTTGATTGGGGTTGTTGATGAGGTAATCATAGTCTCTTATTAAAAATTCCACCCGTGCATCCGTACTAGCTTCAATGCGGACGCACTCACTTTGTCGAAATTTATCAAGTAAGTTATCTGGCACCTGAATCTTGCCAATTTTTTTACTCTCTGCTTCAATAAATACGACGCGAGCTTTATCAAATTTTTCTAATTGATCTAGGACGTAACTCTCAAAATATTTTTGACCCGGTTGATTGGAGTCAGGCATATTGCCGAGAACTGAGCCTTTATGGTTGGCGAGTTGCTCTAAGTCTAAGACTTGTTCACCCAATTCATGAAGTGTTTCTAAAATGCGACTTTTCCCACTTCCTGTTGGGCCTGTAACCACTCGATAAGTAAACTCGGTTGGTAATTCCCCTAACCTTGCGAGTACATGATTACGATAGGATTTGTAACCACCATCTAACACATGGGCATGCCAGCCAATTTCTCGTAGGATATACCCCAACGCATTGCTACGTTTGCCGCCACGCCAACAATAAATCAATGGTCGCCAGTTCTTTGGACGAGTATAAAAATCTTCTTCGATATGGGCTGCAATTCTTTTTGCAATCAAGGCTGCGCCCACTTTTTTGGCTGCAAAGGGGGATTCTTGATGATGGATGGTCCCAACTACCACACGTTCGTCATCACTTAAAACGGGTCGGTTAATTGAACCAGGAATATGATCCAAAGCAAACTCTGCCGGGGTTCTTACATCGATAATTTCATCAAATGTATGAACCTGTGACATTTCTACAGTGGTTCTGGGCTTCATCTGGGCAATCTTCAAATCTTAAAAGCCTATTTTCTCATGAACCATCTTTTGAGATGACAAAATAAGCCTATTTTCAAAGTAGTATTGCAAGACACTTTGCCGATTAAGCAATTACCGGTACGTTTTTTCTTTGATGAAAATATAAATAAACAAGGGCTAGAGCCATAACAGTAGCCGGAATTAGTGAACCTAAAGTAAGGATATTCCAACCACCAGAAATGATAATGGCACCTGAGCCGATAGAACTAAAAGCCATCGTGCCAAATACAAAGAAATTAACAATGGCTTGCGCCTTATTTTTTTCTTCCGGACGGTAGGTAGTAATAGCTAGTGTCGTGGCGGCGGTAAAGACAAAATTCCAACCAAGACCAAGCAATGCTAGTGCAAAAAGAAAATGGTAGAAGCCACTACCTAATTGCAAAATACCAATACTTACAAAAATCAAGAAAACACCGATACCCATTATCATTTGCGAACCAAATTTCTTAATGAGGTTGCCAGTAAAAAAGCCGGGAGCGAACATACCAATGACATGCCATTCTAAAACAATGGCTGTATCAGAAAATGGAAATTTGCAAATTTCCATAGCAAGTGGTGTTCCTGCCATGAGTAAATTCATGACGCCATAACCTAAAGCGCTACAGATAAGAACTACAACAAATACTGGTTGGCAAATAATCTCTTTCACCGATCTTCCGGTGTTGGTATTTTTATCAGTCTTAACCTCTTTTGGAAAATCAATGAAATGCATGATAAAAATCCCAAGCAGACCCGCTAGGGACAAAATCAAATAGGGCCCTAAAAAGGGTGTAGAAAAGAGATTTTTTGTCCAATTAGTCATGTTAGGACCTACTACAGCACCAATCACTCCACCTGCTAAAACTAATGAAACTGCGCGCTCTCGGAAGCTTGAGTGGGTGAGTTCTGGAGCAACAAAGCGATAAAGAAGCCCATTTGCACTGTAATAACCAGCTATTGCAGTACCTAAAGCGAGTAACCAAAAGTTCTGACTATAGGCCGCGTATGCACAGAGGCCAGTGGAACCTGAGGCTACTGCAAGCGCAATCTGAAAAGAGGTTTTGCGACCAAAGTGATTTTGTACTTTTGCCACCAGTGAGGTAGCTAAAGCGGCACCTACAACATATGCCATCAGAGGCAATGTGGCCATCCAAGGAATCGGAGTTAGACTCATACCGACTAGTCCATTAACTGCGATAAAGGTGACATTATTGGTTAAATAAAGGCCTTGACAAAGAATGAGTAAGAATAAGTTTTTATTAAAAAACTTGGGTACTTCTATAGTGTTGTTCATTACTAGAATCTTTGTAGAGTAGGATGCACACAATTATAAACTGCTCATGCAGCCTATAAATTTTAAAAAATTGATCTTAACTTATTGTTGAACGTCTTGAATGATGAGTTGTATATTTTTCTCACCAATTTTTAGCTTAGGAATGAACCCAATTAGATCACCCTTCTCTGGAATCGCATTCCCTGATTTCGAAACTCTGGCAGTAAGACTGACCTCTTTAAATTGGCTCAACTTAAATTGTGGTGACATCGACTGCGCGTCGGAAAGGACAAAACTAGTCGGGAGTTGACCAGCAGTAGATTTGATAATCGCGAGAGGAAGTTTTGGGCCCTCAATTGCTTTAGCGTAAATGAAAACAATATCAGTAGGGCTGATTCTGCTTTGTAGACCAGGAGCAATCATTACTTTTCCAGAAATAGTGAGTGCAGGATTGATTGCACTAGCTTGATTGGGCTTTAAAAGATTTTTTGCTTCAGCAATGCTTGCATTTAGACCTTGAGCAAAGGCAGCCTCGTTGGGTCCGAGGTTAGGTATTGCCAACTCCCAATTCTTAATTGCGCTAGCGTAGTCACCTTTTTCAAAAGCTGCCGTCCCTTTGAGGGCGAGTGCTTTCGGATTTTTGGGATTGGCAGCGAGAGATTGATCGATTAAATCCAGTGCTTGTCCATTCATTGACTTATTTTCATAGGCAACTAAATCAGCTAAATCAGCTAAGGTGTCACTGTTTTTAGGATCTAAAGTGAGTGCCTTATTAAAGGCATTTTTTGCATCTGTAAGCCGGTTAAGGGCTCCATAAGTTCTGGCTAAAAAGACCCACCCTTGAGCGTTATTCGGATCCGTTTTTAAACGATCTTCTAGCTGTTTTGCCATCTGCAAAATTTGTTGTTCTTGCGGATCGACAGGAGGATCAATTGCACTTGGGTTGCCGGTAATAAAATACATACCAACAACTGCTAAGGGAATAAAAATTGCTAAAAAGATTGGTAATTTTTTTACAGAGTTGTTGACTAAAGCAATATTTTGCTGAGGATCCGATATCACCTCGTCTAAGGTACGTTTTTCTAATTCTTCTTGCTGCTTAGCAAAGTCTTCATCTGTTAGTTGTCCCATTTGATGCTCAACTTTGAGCTGAGATAAATTTTCTTGCAAGATCGATAGACTTGTTTGTGATTGAGGTGTTTCAATCGAATTTGAGTCTTGCTTTGCAGTTCTAAAAAAAGGCAGTATGAGTAAGGTGGTTCCGATACCAACAAGGACCACAGCAATGATTAAAAATAGAATCACTCGGTATCTTTCTTTAAATAAGCTTTAGATTCGAGCATGGCTCGTGCTTGGGATAAATCTTGATCAGAAAAAACTGTCACTTTTTTTGTTTTGGATTGCTTTTTAATAAAACGCCAAAGCGTCCACATCCCTAATAATAATAGTAGGAAGGGACCTAACCATAAAACGAGGGTAGAGGATTTTACCGGAGGCTTGTATAAGACAAAGTCTCCGTAACGATCCACCATGTATTGCATGATCTCGTTTTTGGATTTCCCAGCTTCCAATTGATCTTGAATTTGATTACGCAAATCGATAGCTAAGTCAGCATGTGAACCAGCAATCGTTTCATTTTGACAGACCAAACAACGTAAATCCTTAGCAATATCCATCACCCTTGCTTCTAACGCAGGGTCCTTTGCAAGAGGTTGCGCTATATTCGATTGTGCTAAAACCATCTGACTCATGCCAACTAAAGCGACAGCAAGTAACATTTCTCGGGAAAACCAATGATGCAAGCTTTGAGTAGAAATTTTTAAACGCCACATATTATGAGTTCAGTTTTTTTAGTAAGGGTAATATGTCCTTGTTTAACGCCTCAGGCGTTAAAGGGCCAATGTGCTTGTGAACAATTTTGCCAGCCTTATCAATTACAAAAGTTTCTGGCACGCCGTAAACCCCATAATCAATCCCAACCTTACCTTTTGTATCCACTACTGAAAAATCATAAGGATTACCAAGATCATTTAGCCATTTAATGGCTTCAGGATCTTTGTCTTTGTAATTGAGACCAATGATTGGAACGAGTTTTTGTTTACTAAACTCAATGAGTAGAGGGTGCTCTTCGCGGCAGGAAGTGCACCATGAAGCCCATACATTAAATAGCCAAACACGACCAAGCATAGATTTTGGTTCAAATCGATCATTTTGATTAAGAATACTTAACTCAAAAGCAGGGGCTGGTTTGCCGATAAAGGGCGAAGGAATTTCTTTAGGCTTGAGTGTTAAGCCAATTACTAAAAAGACGACAAGGATAGCGAAAATAATTAAAGGTAAGCGTTTCATAGCGTCTTAGGATTTTTTTTGAAGCGATACTTTTTATCCATTACTGCAAAAAATCCGCCTAAGGCAATCAGGAAAGCACCACCCCAAATCCAATTGATAAAGGGTTTAAATTGAATTTTGACTCCCCACTCAGTGTTACTAATCGCTTCTGCCATAGAGATATATAAATCTCCAGTGAAGCTAGTGTGAATTGCTGCTTCAGTCATCAGCATTTGGGACGAGAAGTATTTCCTTTTCTCTGGTTTCATGACTGTGATCAATTGATTATCTTTTGTTACCGTAATGTTGGCTTGAGCAGCAACATAGTTTTCACCTTGGACTTGCTGGATATTGTTAAGTACAAAATCATAACCAGCTAAAGAGTTTGAAGTACCAGCCGACATCCTTAAATCTTTTTCTTCCTCAAAGCCATTGACCATCGTGACACCAAAAATAAAGACAGCGACACCAATATGTGCAATTAACATACCGTAGTAACTTGAGCTTTGTTGACGAAGCGCCACCATCAAAGTTGCAGGATGAGATTTGATGCGGTTGAATAGGTTTACGAAACTGGCGGCAGTAATCCAGACTGCTAAAAACAGACCAAAGCCAATACCTGGAGTCCAACTTCTTAAAACAAAGGGCGCAAAGACTGCACTAACGACTGTCGCACCAAGCGCCCATCTTAATTGTGTCAGGAGGTCAATCGGTTTAGCGCTACGCCAACGGGTAATAGGACCAACGCCCATCAGAAAAAGTGCAGGGGTCATCAGTGGTACAAAGACCGCATCAAAATAAGGTTTACCAACGGATAATTTACCAAGACCTAAGGCTTCTAGGATTAGTGGATAAAGTGTTCCCAATAAAACTGCAGCTGCGGCTACAAGTAATAAAATATTATTAGTTAGTAACATAGAGTCTTTGGAAACGAGATCAAACTCCTCACCGGCAACTGCTTTAGGTGCTCTGATTGAGAAGAGGGTCAGAGAGCCACCAATTAAAATTGCTAAGAAAACAAGGATAAAAATCCCTCTTTCTGGATCCGTAGCAAACGCATGAACAGAAGTAATAACACCAGAGCGAACTAAAAAAGTACCGAGGAGTGACATTGAGAAAGTTAAGATTGCCAACAAGGCAGTCCACATCTTAAAGCCACCACGTTTTTCAGTAACAGCGAGGGAATGAATCAATGCAGTACCGAGCAACCATGGCATAAAAGAGGCATTTTCAACCGGGTCCCAAAACCACCAACCGCCCCAACCTAATTCGTAATAGGCCCAACCACTACCGAGTGCAATGCCGATTGTCAGAAAACACCAAGCAATCGTAATCCAAGGTCTTGACCATCTAGCCCATGCAGTATCTAATTTGCCAGAAAGTAAGGCGGCAATTGCTAGAGAAAATACGACCGATGTTCCAACATAACCCATGTACAACATCGGCGGATGGATAATCATTCCAGGGTCTTGTAAAAGTGGGTTGAGATCAGATCCGTTAGCTGCTGCAGGAAACATCCTTAGGAATGGGTTTGAAGTAACTAGAGTAAATAAGATCGTACCAAAACTAATAAATCCTAAAACACCTAAAGTTCTAGCTAAGATTGGTAGTGTTAAGTTTTTCGAAAAGAGGGCAACAGCACTGCTCCACAAAGCCAACATTAAGCCCCAAAGTAGGATAGATCCTTCGTGACTACCCCAGGTTGCACAAATCCGATAAATTGTAGGGAGATCAGCGTTCGAATTCTGGACCACGTTAATCACTGAAAAATCTTTATTAATAAAAGAGGTCATGAGTGCAATAAACGCAATCAACACAAAAATTAATTGGGTATAGGCTGTTGGTCGAGCCACTTGCATTAATTGTGTTTGGTTAGTATGAGCACCCCAGATTGGCAATACACATTGAATGAGTGATGCTACGAGGGCAATAATAAGCGCTAAGTGGCCAATTTCTGGAATCATTTTTTCGGGTCCGTGTTTTGCAGAGTCTTAGCTACGTTATTTTGATTTGCTTGTGCAGCCTTAACTGCATCTTTCGCCTCAGGTGGCATATAGTTTTCATCATGCTTCGCTAACACTTGAGAAGCTATAAAGACACCTTGCGAATTTAAACGTCCTTCAGCAACCACGCCTTTACCTTCTTTGAAAAGGTCAGGCAAGATGCCCGCGTATTGCACAGGAACCGATTGTGCGGTGTCAGTAACAATGAACTTCACTTCCAAGCCACCGGGCTCGCGCTGCAAACTGTTATCCACTACCATCCCACCAATACGAAAACTCTTATTCGTCGGCGCTTCATGATTTGCGATTTGAGAAGGTGTGTAGAAAAAAACTA
Organism: uncultured beta proteobacterium; assembly: GCA_903889595.1. GTDB lineage: Bacteria > Pseudomonadota > Gammaproteobacteria > Burkholderiales > Burkholderiaceae > Polynucleobacter. Next base: position 997 of record CAISYI010000206.1, on the reverse strand, counting down.
AGTTTTCATTGAAAGCACGCAGCACAAAAAACGTAGAGACTCCAAGGGCAACTAGTCCAGTTAAAATTAATAAAATACGTTTGTTCCGTGGTTTCATTCGTCACGCCCTAAGTGGAGTTCTTGTTTTTTCTTTCGTAATTGTAGAACTTCCCAAGCCATTAAGATTGCAGTCACACCAAAAGACCCCCAAACATAAAGGGCATATCCTCGCATACTAATAAATTCTGAAAAAGATCCCCAAATCATGATGCAACCTTGGAAGGTTTTAAAACTGCCTTAACCCAATCTGCATGATGGTCCTCAATGAGAGACGTTTGATTGGTCCGAGTAAATACTGCAGCAAAAGCATAGGCCCAAAAGGCAACCGTCATCAGCAAGAGCGCAAGTAACATGGATTGTTCCATACTGGGAGCCTTTGTCATCGTGATGGTGGCACCTTGATGAAGGGTGTTCCACCATTTCACAGAGAAATAAATAATAGGGACGTTGACAACGCCAATAATGGCCAGTAAAGATGCAGCTTTGGCGGCTTTACGTTCATCATCAATTGCTTGGTAAAGACTAATGTAGCCTATATATAAAAATAATAGGATTAATTCTGTAGTGAGGCGTGCATCCCAAACCCACCAAGTACCCCAGGTGGGTTTTCCCCACAAAGCACCTGTCCATAAAGCAATAAAAGTCATTAAAGCGCCAGTCGGGGCAATCGATATAGAAAGTCGATAAGCAAGTCTAGCGTTAAAAATTAAACCAATTGCCGCCCAAAAGGCCATTGCAGTGTAAAGCACCATCGACATCCATGCGGACGGTACATGAATGAAAATAATTCGGTAGGAATCCCCTTGGGTTGCGTCGGTTGGAGCGTATAAAAGTCCGATAATTAAGCCTGCAATACCGAAGCTGATGGCCATAAACCAACAAAAAGGGATAATTTTTTGAGTCAATGAATAAAAGCGATTGGGAGCAGAGTAAGCAAACCAGTTGATTTTTTTAATCG
>CAISYI010000205.1 GCA_903889595.1 uncultured beta proteobacterium | reverse complement strand
TGATTGCGCAATTGTAGAAAGCCAAGACTGGGCACGTAAATGAGTTTCAGTTTGATACCCTTCTGCAAATTCATCAGCATGCTTTACTAAGTAGTCGGGTAATTCATCAACTGGAACTACTTGAAGGTCTGTCCATAACCAATGGTCTGAAAAAGAGGGTGAGCTAGCTTGTAAGTTGATGGTAATTCCTCGGTAATACCAAGCATCGGCTCTCTTAACGATGATATCAACGGGTATGGCATCAATTACCTCATTAGCTAGAATAATGCCGTCAAATTCCACAGGCATTGCAGTGAGCCATTCTATGGCTACAGGAATTTGATGCTCTTGGATGAATTGACGAATGTGTTCTTGTTGGCGTTGTTGCAAATCGGGTGAAATCTCTAAAATTTGATAAACATGTGGCAAGGTATTCAACTTATACAACTCCAGAAGAATACTCGATGCCAAAGCGCCAGAACCAGCTCCAAACTCTAAAATTTTCGCAATATGTAGTCCATCACGGAAATGTTGAAGTACTGGTGCGATAGTTTGAGCAATACTTGCACCAAAATATGGACTGATTTCAGGCGCGGTTATAAAATCACCCTTTGAGCCAAATTTCATTGATCCGCCCGTGTAATAGCCAAGTTTGGGGGAATACAAAGCCAAGTTCATATAATCAGAAAACAAAAGGCCGTTTTCAGATTTTTTTACAACATCATCAATAAGGTTAGATAATTGACGACAATGGGATAATGCTTCGGTATTGCTTAGTATTTCCATGAAAGATCTAAATTTAAAATGAACCAACAGAATAAAATTGTACTCATCACCGGTGCTGCAAAACGAGTAGGGCAAGCGATTGCGCTACAAATGGCTGCGGCAGGCTGGGATATTGCAATTCACTATGGTAAATCAAAGCAAGATGCTCTAGGTGTAATTTCGCAAATTGAAGCCTTAGGACGTCGTGCTATCGGTATAGAAGCAGATTTGCAAAATGCAGAAGAGGTAAAAAGAATTTTGCCTGAATGTGTTGAGCGCTTAGGTACGCCCGATTGCTTGGTCAATAATGCAGCGATGTTTGAATATGACGAGCCGAGTGCCTTTCAGAGCGATTTACTTACCCAGCACATGCAAGTAAATTTAGCTGCCCCACTGATTCTGTCCGAGCAACTTTACCACTTATATTCAGCGTCGACACCGGCCCAAGAACCAGGGGTGATTATTCATTTATTAGATCAAAAGCTAGATAATTTAAATCCTGACTTTTTCTCTTACACTTTATCGAAAGCTGCTTTAGAGGCTGCGATGAAGATGCAAGCTTTGCATTTTGCACCCTTGCTTAGAGTGGTTGGCTTAGCCCCTGGAATTACGATGATTTCTGGTGATCAATCCGCTTTAGGCTTTCACCAAGCTCATCAAATGACGCCATTACAAAGATCCTCTTCACCGGAAGATATTGCTCAAGGGGTGCTGTATATTTGTAGTGCAAGAGCAATGACAGGAACAACGCTCCAAATTGATGGCGGTCAACACCTCTTTGGCTCGCGCAGAGATGTAATGTTTTTAACTAACGAATAAGGTTTTATGACTTTCACAACCAATATGAATTTGCTGGCTAATTGCCGCAGATTATTTCTTAAAGATTACGATGTGCCAATGAACATTGGTGTTCATGAGTTTGAAAAAAAAGCGGAACAAAGGGTGATTATTAATATTGATTTGTATGTACCACTTAGGGATAACTCGCCGCAACAAGACGAATTAGCAGAAGTGGTTGATTATGACTTTATGCGAGAGACTATTAAGTCGATTGTGAGTCGAGGACATATTCAGTTACAGGAAACTCTCTGTGACGAAATTATGCAAAAAATGTTGGCCCACCCTTTGGTAGTGGCTGCAAGAGTTAGCACTGAAAAGCCGGATGTATATCCTGATTGTGCCAGTGTTGGCGTTGAATCTTTCCAAGTAAAAAATCAGCAATTGTTTAAGTAAATATGTCTACAGACCCACGCAAAACCGCCTATGAAGAAAATAAATTAGCCAAAAAGCTTTGTCGCTTAGTTGGTCAGGCGATTGGTGACTTCAATATGATTGAAGATGGTGACAAACTGATGGTATGTGTCTCGGGTGGCAAGGATAGTTATGCCATGCTCGATATATTGCTTAAACTTCGAGCGAGAGCCCCAATTCACTTTGATATTGTGGCGGTGAATTTGGATCAAAAACAACCAGGGTTTCCGGAAAATATTTTGCCGAACTATCTACGTAATTTAGAAGTGCCTTTTCATATTGAAGAACAAGATACCTATAGTATTGTGAAACGAGTAGTGCCAGAAGGAAAGACCACGTGCGGTCTGTGTTCAAGATTAAGAAGAGGAATCTTGTACCGGGTAGCCGATGAGCTGGGAGCCACGAAGATCGCTTTAGGCCATCACCGTGAAGATATTTTGGAAACCTTATTACTCAATATGTTTTATGGCGGCAAACTAAAAGCGATGCCACCTAAATTAAAGTCAGATGATGGCAAACATATTGTGATTCGCCCGTTAGCGTATGTTCCTGAAAGACATTTAGAGGCTTACGCTTCCCAAGAAAACTTCCCAATTATTCCTTGTAACCTGTGTGGTAGTCAAACGAACTTGCAGCGCGTGGCGATGAAAGAACTCTTGAAGTCTTGGGAAAAGAGTCACCCAGGTAGAGTCGAGAGTATATTTAAGTCACTTACTCAAGTGACGCCCTCTCACTTGTTAGATTCAACACTTTTTGATTTTCAACAATTATCTGCAGAAGGTGATTCTATTGAGGGAGATAAGGCCCTAGAAGAAGGATTCGATTCATCTTGCGTTAGTGTGGGAAATGTACAATTGATTCAATTCGATTAATTAATCACTCAATTAAATAAACTTAGCTCATGAACATAGTCATACTTGCTGCTGGACAAGGTAAACGGATGA
>CAISYI010000204.1 GCA_903889595.1 uncultured beta proteobacterium | reverse complement strand
CGCTTTGAAAAAGACAATAAATTAATGAAGGTAGGTAATGATTATTCAATTACCTTAGCCTTGCAAGGCTTATCAACTACTAATCAATTTTTATCCGCTATTACCGGAGCGCAAAACGATCGAATGACTAGGGATGCGGGTTGGACTTTGATGAATATTGGACGTTTGATTGAGCGTTTACAGTTTTTCTCTAGTATTTTGGAAGGTGCAATCGAAGAGGGTGTTTTGGCTAATCCCTTCAATGATACTTCTGGATTTAATACTCTTTTAGGATTGTTTGATAGCACCATCACCTTTCAAGCTCAACATCAGCAAAGTAGAGATTTAAACGAATTATTGGAATTACTCGTTTTTAATACTGAAAATCCTCGTTCAATAGCATGGATTACCCGCAAATTAAGAAATCGATTAGCGAAACTAACTAACTCTGAAACACGGGTTGAACATAATCATGTTGATGTTTTAGTGCATTTAGTGCCCCAAGTAAAAGAAGTCGCTTTCGAAGAATTACTAGATTGTGTGAAAGACTGTATTCGTCAAGCCTGGGCGATTTCTGATGAAATTACGGGGCGCTATTTCACGCATATCAAAAATAGCGCCTACAAAATCCAGAGGTAAATGTGAAACTCGATATTCTTCATGAGACAGTTTACGATTATGATTTTCCGGTTGATATTACGCAGCATTTAGCGCATTTAAAACCCAATGATTGTCTTGGTCAACGCGTTCTATCCGCACGCCTTACGGTGAGTCCTGAGCCAGACTACTTCGAAGATCGAACCGATATTTTTGGTAATGTTAGTACGTTTTTCTCAATTGAATCTAGACATACACGTTTAAAGACCGTTGCAAAAAGTGTCATTGAAACGGACCCTGACAACGCTTATGTGCAAAATAACTTGATGAGCCCATCTTGGGAAGAGGTCCGAAATTTTCACCGCTATCAAGCGCACCAACCGATTGCACCGGCAGCAGACTTTATTTTTTCCTCACCGATGATTTTATTCAATGATGCATTTGTTCAATTTGCGAAGGAATGTTTTTTAGCAAAAACACCTATTCTGATGGCGGCGGAGGCACTGATGCAAAAGATTCATCATGAATTGCAATATGAAACAGCTTCGACGGATGTCAACACACGCGCTATTGATTCCCTAAAAAATCGTAAGGGGGTCTGCCAAGATTTTGCTCATATTATGATTTCTTGCTTACGAATGTTAGGTCTTCCGGCACAGTATGTAAGTGGTTACATGTTAACCAAACCACCTCCTGGTAAACCTAGATTGATTGGCAGTGATGCCTCACATGCTTGGGTAGCAACTTATGTCCCTGCCGTGAACGGCTTTACTGAGGCCGGTTGGTTTCATTTTGACCCAACGAATAACCGCTGGGGGCGTCATGCACCTGGTGAGGAATATGTTATTTTATCGCGGGGCAGAGATTATGCAGATGTCTCGCCGATCCGAGGTGTGATTCATGGCGGTGGAAATCATCATTTATCCGTTGCGGTGACGGTATTACCATTCAATGAAAAATTATTATTTGTTTGAACAGTACTTAAGGAGATTTTATGCAGGAATATTTAGGTTCTTGTTTGTGTTCAGGTGTTCATTACAAAATTACTAATCAACTTGGACCGATTGTCTATTGTCATTGCCTACGCTGTCAAAAAGCGAGTGGCTCCGCTAGTGTTAATTCCGTTGAAATCCAGCGTAGTGATTTTACGATTACGCAGGGTAATGATTTAGTGCAGTGCTTTGAAAACCCAGGTCAAGTAAACCGTTTTTTCTGTAAGCATTGTGGCTCTCAGCTCTTCAGTCAACGCGAGGCCACTCCTGATTCGATGCGTGTAAGGTTAGGAACTTTAGATACTAAAATTGATAAAAAAGTTGCGTTTCATATCTTTGTAGATTCGAAACCACTGTGGGACGATATCTTAGACGATGCCCCACAGTATCCCGCTAGACCGGGTGATTAGTCCACAGTAATTTTTGCGTCATCCACGACTTTTTTCCAGCGAATCCCTTCCTTTTTCACAAAGGCAGATAATTCTTCGGGTGTTGTCGTTTCTACATCAGCACCTTGCTCTTCGATTTTCTTCTCAACCGCTTTGTCGTGCAGTAATTCTACTAATACCTTATTGAGCTCAGTAATAATTGCTTTAGGTGTACCAGCAGGAGCAAACATGGCATACCACTGATCTACTTCAACATGCTGAATACCTTGCTCGTTTAAAGTCGGCACATTGGGCAAGACGGGTGATCTTTTTTTACCCGCTATCCCTAAAGCCTTGAGCTTGCCACCCTTGACCTGTGTATAGGCAGAAAACAAGCTTGGAAACATGACCTGAGTAACTCCAGTCATCGTATCAACAATCGCTGGGGATGATCCTTTATACGGAACATGTAGCATGTCAGTGCCAGTGCTTAATTTAAAAAGCTCGCCCGTTAAATGCGGGGCTGTCCCTTTACCAGCTGATGCATAGCTTAATTTACCCGGTTGTGATTTAAGTAGTGCCACTAACTCTTTGGCAGAATTGACATTTACACTCGGATTTACTACAACTAAGGTCGGAGATGTTGCAACCATCGTGATTGGCTCAAAGTTTTTAATCGGATCATAACGTAACTTTTGTAATACAGGGTTGATACCGTGAGTCGCAATATAACCAAACATGAGGGTGTAACCATCCGGATTGGCGCGCGCCACAAATTCACTAGCAATGGCACCATTAGCGCCTGCTTTATTATCGACAATGACGGGTTGCCCTAGTCTGCTACTGAGCCCTTGGCCAATAATTCGGGCCATTGCATCATTTGCGCCACCTGGTGCAGTGGGGACCACAATCGTGATGGTTTTGCTTGGGTAGGCTTGGGCATGAACGAGCGAGTTCGCACTTAGAGCAGTTAAACTCAAAGCAATCACAGGTAAAAAGCCTTTTCTAATAAAACGATTAAATTGCTGGCTAAACCTTGATAGGGAAGTTGAGTTTTTCATGGGCGGATCCTTTAAGTCAGAATGGTGATTATAAATGATAGGGGATTAATAATTTGGCGTGTCTCTAATTCTTGCATGTTTCCGTCTAATATCATTCCCATTTAATTTTTTCAATTAAGCTTATCAACCCCAAAATAATCCTTAGGATTTTTAGAATAGATACGGTATAATTACGGTAATTACTTAACTGGAAAAGCACGATGAAAAACAATCAACGCTTTGAAATGGTCCTGAATACATCCGATAAATACGCGATCAACCTTGCGGCAGAATTGGCTGGCACTTCAATGGCTAACTTCGTGAGAAGTGCAGCAAAGGAAAAAGCACTTCAGATCATTGATAAAGAAACACGAATCTCCCTCAACGAAAAGGACTTTACCAAATTTGCAAATGCTTTGAGCGGAGGGTTTCAACCCAATGAAGCATTAAAAAGAGCAATGGAAAAGGCAGGGAATTTAGAGATTGTTTGAAGATCAAGCACTAGATTCAAAAGTCCACGACCGAAACTCTTTTCGTTGCGAGGAACCTTTATTAGTTCAGTTTCTGCAAAAGGAGGCTGGTCAGTTAGAGAAAAGAAACATCACTAAAACTTTTGTTCTGGTCGATCCGTTAAAGCCATCTGAAATTGTAGGGTTTTATTCTTTGAGTACTGCCCAAATCGACCACCAGAATTTTTCTGAGGGTCAAAAAAAGAAACTGCCTAGATATCCTATACCTTGTATTCGATTAGGTCGATTAGCAAGAAGTCTTGACTTTAAGGGGCAGGGAATCGGTGAATTACTCATTGGAAAAGCATTACTTCGTTGTCAGGATGTTCAGAAATCCGTAGGTGCCTATGCCCTGATTGTGGATGCAAAAAACGAAAATGCCCGCGATTTTTATATCCAATATGGATTTATTCCGTTTAATCACGATGATCATCATCTCTTTTTAGTTTTGTGATTTTCTAAAGTCGTTTCGAAAATAATCACGTATTCCGGTCTCCATTAATTTGTTGAAGATACAATACTATCTAATACAAAATCATTAGGAGCATCATATTGAATCATCCATTAAAAATGCTTGTCATATCAGGCATTATTGCCCTCGGTACCGTTTTTCAATTTGAAGCAAGTGCACAGGCCTATCCGAATAAACCAATCAAAATCGTGGTCGGTTTTTCCCCGGGAGGTGGACCAGACATTACAGCTAGAGTTCTCGGTCAAAAATTCTCTGAAAAATGGAACCAAAGCGTTGTAATCGAAAATAAGGTCGGAGCAGGTGCGAATATTGCATCTCAATTTGTGGCGAACTCCAAACCCGATGGCTATACCTTATTGTCTGTTTCTAACGCTTTTTCGATTTCTCCCGCTATTTACCCGAAATTGCCATTTGATGCGATGAAAGATTTTGATGGTATTACTCTGACGGCGACAGGTCCAGCACTTCTGATTATTTCACCAAAGTTAAAAGTAACTTCGGTGGCTGAGTTGATTGCGATGGCTAAGAAAAACCCTGGTCAAATGACTTACAGCTCAGCAGGAATTGGCAGTGGCTCTCATTTCGCGGCAGAAATCTTACGTGCCAAAGCTGGACTGGAACTGTTACATATTCCAACCAAAGGCATTCCTGAGGGTTTGACCGAAGTCATGTCAGGAAGAGTTGATTTCTTTATTAGCCCTTATGCAAGTGCGATCGCAATGGTTAAAGACGGAAGAGCAAAAGCAATTGCAATTACCTCTTTAAAGCGCAGCAAGGAAATGGCAGATTTGCCAACTGTTGCTGAAACAGTTCCTGGATATCAATGGCAATTTTGGTATGGATTGTTAGCGCCCGCCGGCACTCCTAAAGAAATACTCCAACAAATTGCACTTGAAGTGAAGCGGATTAATGAATTGCCGGAATTAAAAGAACGCTATGCTTCCATTGGGATTGAGCCAGCTTCAGATACCCCAGCCCAATTTGATATTTTTGTGCAAAATGAAATCAAAGATTTTTCAGCTATTGCAAAAGCTGCAAAAATCATCGCAGAATAAAAAATAAAAGTAATCACTAAAAAGGAGAAAAAAATGCAAGGAACAGCAAAAAACGGTATTTATTATGAAATCGAGGGCGAAGGTCCTTGGATGACTTTATCTCATTCACTCGCTTGTGATATCCACATGTGGGATCCACAAATGGATCTGTTAACAAAGCATTTTAAGGTCTTGCGATTTGATACGCGTGGACACGGTAAAAGTATCGTGCCACAGGGTCCCTACACTATGGAACAATTAGCGGATGATGTTTATGAGCTATTTGGTGAACTCGGTATTACGAAGACCCATTGGATGGGTTTATCGATGGGTGGAATGATTGGCCAAACATTAGCGCTAAAACACCCAGAAATTTGCGCGTCATTGGTGCTTGCAGATACCACCAGCCGTAGACCTGATAACGCATTAAAGATGTGGGGTGACCGCATCATCACAGCTAGAAATGAAGGGATGCAAGGCGTACTCGAAAGCACAATGCAAAGATGGTTTACTGAGCCGTTTCGGATTGCTAACTCTGCTGCCTATCAAGCGACTGCTCAGGGAGTGTTAAATACGCCAGTTGAGGGTTTTGCGGGTTGTTGCGAAGCCATTTCTAGAATCGACACCTTTGATCGTTTACCAGAATTAAAGTGCCCAGTCTTGATTATGGTCGGTAGCGATGATCACGGCACACCTCCAGAGATGGCCAGAAAGATTCATGCTCAAATCCCACAATCTGTTTTGCACATTATTGATCAAGCTTCCCACATTTCGAATGTGGAACAAACTGCGACCTTTAATCAACACTTGAGTAGTTTTTACAAGCTCAGCTAAAAAACAGCAAGCACGAATTTCAGCGCTCACCCGAAACCCGAAAATTAGGGTATTGGGTAGCGCTGATATTCTTTGTGATTTACAGTTTATTCTGGCTTAAGGCCCGAAGCATCAATAACGCGTTTCCAATGCACTTTATCTTTGACTAAGAAAGCTTTAAATTCACTTGGACTATTACCAACCGTAATGGCGCCTAGATCATTCAAACGCTTTTTGATTTCAGGCTTAGCCATCGCAATTTGCATGGCGTTATAGATTTTTTGTACGATTGGTGCAGAAGTACCCGCAGGCGCTAACATCCCAACCCATGGCGCAGTCGCTTCAAAACCTTTGAAACCTAACTCTTCCATGGTAGGCGTATTAGGAAAATCAGGGTGGCGTTTAGTCGTTCCAACAGCTAAAGGAATTAAACGCTTTTGTGCGACTTGATCAGCAATCCCGATAATCGGATAGAAAATGAAATTAACATTCCCAGACATGACTTCAGTTAAAGCTGGAGCATTGCCTTTAAAGGGTACGTGGGTTAATTCAACTTTAGCATCGGTAGAAAGTAGAGCTCCAGCTAAGTGTGAAGAACCTGCATTACCTGATGAGCTGTAACTAATCGTGCCAGGTTTGTCTTTGGCAACCTTTAAAAATTCACCTAATGTTTTATAAGGCGAGTTGTAGCCCGTCACGAGAATCATCGGTAAATCAGCTACGAGAGAAATCGGCTCAAAACTGGTAATTGGATCATATCCCGGCTTTTTCATCATGATCGAATTGACATTGTGCGATAAGGATGCAAAGAGTAATGTGTAGCCATCTGGCTGAGCCTGTGCAACGTATTCGGTAGCAATTTTGGCATTCGCGCCTGGTTTATTATCTACAATCACTGACTGTCCCAGAGTCGTCGTCATGTCTTGCGCTAGAACTCTTGCAATCACATCGGTTGGACCACCAGCAGCAAAACCAATGATGACTCTAATCGGTTTTTCTGGATAGTTAGATTGGGCCAAGGCCTCTTGATGAGGCAGAGTAGCTAGACCGAGAGTTAGAAATACTCCCATAGAAAGGACTTTTGAAATCATTCTCTGTGGGGTGTTATTTAAAACAGGTATTTTGGGCATGAATGGGTTCAATCGAAATGGGGTCATGACTAGTCTCTTAATAATTTTAGGGTTAGGGGGTAAAAAAATAACAATTGCTTAGTTAAAAAAACGATTTGCTGCTACCTGAAAGCGCTGAATATAACGATGTTCATGGGGGGCGTAATCTGCTACTGCATTGTGAATTGTGCCCATGTTATCCCACATCAACACGCTTTTCTCTTCCCATTCAAAAGCATATCGAAACTCAGCTTGAAGTTGATGCGCAAATAAATACTCAAGTAACTCATCACTCGCTTGCTGATCTAGTTCGTTGATTCGGATGGAATAGCCCGGATTAGCATACAAGACCTTTTTACCGGTGATGGGATGAACCATAATAGCTGGGTGAGAGACAGGGGGTTTGGCTTGCAATTGTTCTGGGGTTAGCGGTGGTCTAGTGCTACCTTTTTCAAGACGCATTTTTTCCCAAAATTTGTTAAAGTCATGGGTAATTGTTTTACCTTCTAACTCTTGGGCAATTTCTTTAGGTAGAGCTTCGTAGGCGGCGTGCATATTACAAAACTCGGTGTTGCCTAAGGATTTTCCATCGCGCATCGGAATCTTGAGACCGTACAAAATATTTGCAAAAGCAATTTGCCGACTATAAGACATATCTGTATGCCAGTCTTGTCCGGCATCTGATAAGCCCAAGGGCTTACCATTGTCGACCATATTGGAGAGCGTCATCATTTCGGGAATTTTGGGATCTTGTGCGATTTTTGCAACATTAATTTCTAGTTCGCCAAAATGAATTGCAAAGTCTTTAAGCTGCTGTGGAGTAACTTCTTGCTTGGGAAAAGTGAGAACACCATACTCTCCCAACCATTGTATGAGTTGATGCAATTGTGTTTCATTGATTTGTTGGCTTAAATCTAGGTCAAGCACTTTGGCACCAAGTGATTGTTTACTAGGAATTAACTTCATCTCTTGCCCCTTTTTTTAAACATAATTATCTAATGAACATGGGATAGAATAGCTCAATAAATTTAGACTATCTAATATGTTATCAGTAAATGAACTCTATTCTATCGAGGAATTACGCCTAAAAGCAAAGGAAAGATTGCCTCAAGCAATTTTTGACTTCTT
>CAISYI010000203.1 GCA_903889595.1 uncultured beta proteobacterium | reverse complement strand
GCTACTTCTGCTGCAACATGACCCTCATGCACTGCTTTATGGGCCAACATCGGCTGACCTACCAGATCACCAATCGCAAAAATATGTTGAACATTGGTTCTCATTTGCTGATCTACTGGAATAAAGCCACGCTCATCCACCATCACTCCAGCTTGATTTGCTGCAATTTTCTTACCATTTGGGGTTCTACCTACAGCAACTAAGACTAAGTCATAACACTGTGCCTCGGTAGGTGCCTTGTCCCCTTTAAACTCGACCCAGATCCCATCTTCTTTGGCAGTTGCTGAAGCAGCGCTCGTTTTTAACATGACCTTGTTAAATCGTGGCAAGTTCATTTTTTCCCAAACTTTCACTAAATCTCTGTCAGCCCCAGCCATCAGAGTATTTGATAACTCCACAATATCAATTTGTGAACCCAAAGAACTATAGACAGTTGCCATTTCTAAACCGATAATTCCCCCACCAATAACTAACATCCGTTTAGGGATAGCTGAGAGTTTTAGGGCTCCGGTACTATCTACAATACGGGGATCAACTGGTAAGAATGGGAGCACCACGGACTGGCTACCGGCAGCAATAATCGCTTTTTCAAACTTGATAACCTCTTTCTTGGAGGTCATGTCCCAGCCAGTCTCTTCTGTGAGAGTTACCTCTAGATGATGGGTATCCAAGAAAACACCAACGCCGCGGATCGTTTGAACCTTACGAGCCTTAGCCATTCCTGCAAGGCCAGAAGTCAACTGACCAATTACGCCGTCTTTATGAGACCTCAATGCGTCTAAATCAATTTGTGGTTGACCGTAACTGATACCGTGCTTGGACATGGACTTTACCTCCTCCATAACCGCTGCTGTATGTAAGAGCGCTTTAGAAGGTATGCAACCGACATTTAGACAAACACCTCCTAGAGTGGAGTAACGCTCTACCAATATCGTTTTCATTCCGAGGTCAGCGCCTCTGAAAGCGGCACTATAACCACCTGGACCTGAACCCAACACTAATAATTGACATTCATGTTGGACACTACCTTGGTAAGCTCCAGCTTGAGGTTCAGAAACAGCAACTTGAGGAGTTGATGAAATCGGTTTAATAGGTTCTGCTTGCTTAGGAGTTGCCGCAGCGCTAGCAGTTGCTGAGGTTGTAGTTAGCAATGGTTCGACTTGAGCAACAATCGAGCCCATACTAATTAAATCACCCATCTTCACTTCGATAGATAACACGGTTCCATCAACATCGCTAGGTACTTCCATTGTGGCTTTGTCAGATTCAAGAACAATTAAAGGCTGTTCTTTTTTAATCACGTCCCCAACTTTTACTAATATTTCAATCACTGGTATCTCAGAAAAATCTCCGATATCAGGTACTTTAATGGCTAAAGATTTCATCATTAATCCTTACAAAGTAACGCGACGGAAGTCACTTAATAGCTCAGCAATATAAACGTTAAAGCGGGTCGCGAGAGCTCCATCTATGACCCGGTGATCTGCGGTTAATGATAGAGGGCAAATTAGTTTCGGATTAAATTGTTTACCATCCCAGACAGGTTTCATTGCTGCTTTACTCACTCCTAAAATAGCAACCTCTGGAGCATTAATAATCGGTGCAAAATAAGTTCCACCGATACCACCTACAGAAGAAATAGTAAAACAAGCACCTTGCATTTGATCTGGCTTTAACTTGCCATCTCGTGCTAATTTCGCAAGTTCACTCGTTTCCTGTGCAATTTGCATAACACCTTTTTTATCAACGTCCTTAATTACTGGAACAACAAGGCCATTCGGTGTATCTGCAGCAAAACCTAAATGAAAGTATTTCTTAAGGATCAACTCGTCACCATCCAGTGAGCTATTAAACTCTGGATATTTTTTGAGCGCCTGCACGCAAGCTTTCATTAAAAAGGCTAAAAGTGTTACTTTCAAGCCGGATTTTTCATTAAGTTTATTAGTCTCTACACGAAAGCTCTCCAGAAGAGTAATATCAGCATCTTCGTGGTAGGTAACCGCAGGTATCATCGCCCAATTTCGTGAAAGATTTGCCGCTGAAATCTTTTGGATTCGAGATAAGGGTTTAGTCTCAATTTCACCAAATTTCTTAAAGTCTACCTTTGGCCATGGCAGTAAATTTAGGCCGCCACCACTACTTACTGTAGTAGCAGATGATGTAGTTTTTGGTGCAGTCAAAATTTGTTTAATGAAATTTCTAACATCATCTTGGGTAATTCTTCCCTTTGGTCCCGTTCCGTTAATTTGTCGAATATCAGCACCCAACTCCCTTGCATACTTTCGCACGGTTGGACTGGCATGACTAACTGCCGTACTTACCTCAGGCATTGAAGTAACGGTCGTTGTATTCGATTGCACCAAACCACTTGCTGCAACTTGTGGAACCGGAGTCGGTATTGCAACTTGTGGTGATGGCACAACTGTATTTTGAGCTGGCGAATTAGTCTTAGCAACACTAGCATTTGATGAACCAGAAGCTTCTAAAAGAACAACTAAACTCCCTTGAGATACTAAATCACCTAAATTCACCCTCACTTCTTTGACAATACCAGAGGCTGAGCTTGGTACATCCATCGTGGCTTTATCAGATTCCAAGGTAATCAAAGATTGCTCAGCTTTAATAAAATCACCTACCTGCACATGAATCTCAATAACTGGAATTTCTTTATAGTCACCAATATCGGGCACGGAAACTTCAATGATTTGCGAGGAAGTAGCAAGTTCAGGGACTGGAGCTACTGGTGTTGATGTTTGATTACTAGCTTTGGGAGTAGATTCAACTCCAGTGGAACTGGCGACCTCTTCCAATACTAAAACAACAGACCCTTCAGAAACATTGTCGCCCAGTTTGACACGAAGCTCTTTAACAACTCCAGCACCAGAACTAGGCACATCCATCGTTGCTTTATCAGATTCCAAAGTGACAATTGATTGCTCTGCTTTGATAGTATCACCCGCTTTGACATGAATTTCGATAACAGGAATATCCTTGTAGTCACCAATGTCGGGTACTTTAATTTCAATTAAATTCGTCATGACTATCACTCCTTAAACGGACATTGGATTAGGTTTACTAGGATCTAACTCATATTTTGCAATTGCTTGCGCAACCACTTTAGCTTCTAATTTGCCATCATCTACAAGGGCTTTTAGGGCAGCAACCGTAATCCAACGACGATCTACTTCAAAGAAATGTCTCAGGTTCTCACGTGTATCTGATCTACCAAACCCATCAGTACCAAGCACTGTATAACGCTTGCCCGCTTGCTGAATCGCTGGTCGAATTTGCTCTGCAAATGCACGAATATAGTCAGTAGCGGCAACGACTGGACCGGCGTGATCCTTCAAACATGATTCAACATGAGACAAGACACTTGGCTGCGTTGGGTTTAATAAGTTCGTTCTAGCAACTCTCTGAATATCTCTACCTAACTCTGTAAAGCTCGGACATCCCCAAATATCAGCAGCAACACCCCATTCTTCCAATAACATTTCTGAAGCAAATATAACCTCTCTGAAAATTGTGCCACTACCCAATAATTGCACTTTCAGTTTTGCTTTTGGAGTACCGGTACTAGATAAGTAATACATCCCTTTCAGAATATCTTTTTCAGCACCTTTAGGCATTGCAGGATGAGCGTAATTCTCATTCATCAGAGTAATGTAATAGTAAACATCCTCCTGTTCCGTTAGCATTCTGCGCATACCTTCTTGAATGACAACAGCGAGTTCAAAGCTAAAACTTGGGTCATAACTTACACAGTTAGGAATTGTTGCACTCCATAAATGACTATGACCATCCTCATGTTGCAAACCTTCACCATTGAGGGTAGTTCTCCCTGCAGTAGCACCCAGTAAGAATCCACGAGAGCGCATATCTGCAGCTGCCCAAGCTAAATCACCAATTCTCTGAAACCCAAACATTGAGTAGAAAATATAAAAAGGTAACATTGGGACACCGTGAGTAGAATAAGATGTTGCGGCGGCAATCCAATCACACATAGCGCCTGCTTCATTAATACCCTCTTGCAAAATTTGACCCGTTTTATCTTCTTTATAAAACATCAATTGATCACGGTCTTGAGGCTCATATAACTGTCCAATATGACTCCAAATACCTAATTGACGAAACATCCCTTCCATACCAAATGTTCTTGACTCATCAGGAACGATTGGAACTACACGCTGGCCAATCTCTTTATCTTTGATAATCATGTTAAGCATACGAACAAAAGCCATCGTAGTAGATATCTCTCTACCCTCTACGGTTGCTTCACAAAGTGCCGCAAAGGTTTCTAATTTAGGTACATTCATCGAGGCAGCCTTTGAACGACGTTGTGGTAAATATCCACCCAACTCCATTCGACGCGAACGCATATACTCTAATTCAGGACTACCCTCGGCAAACTTAAGATAAGGGACGTTTTCTAAATCTTCGTCCTTGACAGGCAACTTAAAACGATCGCGGAAAGCTTTCACATCATCCATACCCATTTTTTTCTGTTGATGAGCAATGTTCATCGCTTCTCCAGAACTGCCCATGCCGTAGCCTTTAATCGTTTTCGCTAAAATTAAAGTAGGTTGACCTTGGTGATTTGCTGCAGAGTGAAAAGCCGCATAGACCTTATGTGGATCATGACCGCCACGGTTTAAGTTCCAGATATCTTCGTCTGACCAATCCGCAACTAACTCAGCTAGTTCAGGGGTATTGAATACTTTTGCTCTAACATAAGCTCCATCTTTGGATTTGAGTGTTTGGTATTCTCCATCAACAATTTCACCCAGCCTTTTCATCAGGATGCCTTTTTTATCTCTTGCAAAAAGTGCATCCCAATGCGTGCCCCAAATCACTTTGATGACGTTCCAACCTGATCCTCTAAACTCTCTCTCTAACTCCTGAATAATGCTACTGTTGCCGCGCACAGGACCATCAAGTCTTTGTAAATTACAATTAATCACAAAAATTAAATTATCTAAATGTTCACGACCAGCCATGCCAATCGCGCCTAATGATTCCGGTTCATCCGTTTCACCATCACCTAAAAAAGCCCATACTTTACGACCCGTTGTTTTAGCGAGTCCGCGATCATCCATATACTTCATAAATCTTGCTTGATAAATAGCCATAATAGGGCCTAGTCCCATCGATACAGTTGGGAACTGCCAAAAGTCTGGCATTAACCAAGGGTGTGGATAACTAGAAATGCCTTTACCGCCAACTTCCTGACGGAAATTATCAAGTTGTTCCTCTGTTAAACGGCCCAACATAAATGCTCTTGCGTAAACACCAGGTGCAGAGTGACCCTGAACGAATATCAAATCACCGCCATGCTCCTCGGAAGGTGCATGCCAAAAATGGTTGTAACCAACATCATAAAGAGTTGCTGCTGACTGAAATGAAGAAATGTGTCCACCTACGTTGGTGGACTTATTTGCACGTAATACCATAGCCATCGCGTTCCAACGTGTATAGGAACGAATTGTATGTTCAACTTCTTGATCGCCCGGGATCCGAGCCTGTCTCGCAACAGGGATCGTATTGATATATGGAGTTTCAGCATGAAAAGGCTGATCTACGCCGTTAGTTCTAGCATAAGATATTTGTTGATCAATCAGATAAGCAGCTCTATCTGTTCCTACTGCCTGAATAACCCCTTGTAGAGCCTCTAACCATTCTTTTGTTTCTAATGGATCTATGTCAACCGATTGATTATTATTTACGCTTATCTGCTCTGGAACAGTTGCCATTTTTATCTCCATATTAAGTTATGCTTAAGTCTAAGATTGGTCAAATGAAATTACAAGGACTATTTCATATTCCGAATTAATATTTTACATTGTGAAATTTAACCATTTTCCAAAGATTTATCAGAAAAAACTTTTCCGACAATCACTATTCAAGCAAAATGTAAGACATGATATTTAATAAGAAAAAAATACTTCGATTCAAATCGTTGTTCAAGCGAACAGAGTCGACGCAAATTTTCTCGAATCAGTCAGTAGATTATCTTTACACTCCAATTATTGCAAGCATGCTTTTCATGGTTGCAATGTTCATTATTTTGTGGACACTCAATAATCAAGAAACAAAACAAGCAGAAATCACTTTATTTCGCGATATTGATTATTCAGAGCAAAGAATCCAAGTGAACTTTGATGAGAATGAAGAAGAGTTTTTAATCCTCAGTAAAGTTTTTACAGAAAACATTTCAAATTCTACGATTGAGTTTTACCAACGAACGGGCGATTTATTGTCTCGGCATACCGAAATTTTACAAATTAGAGCCATCTCAACTGACAATGTCAGCACTCTGAAATACCCAATAAATGGCGCAGAGGATTGGACCAATGCTTCGGAACTGAAAAATAATATTCAAAAAAATTATCAAGAAACACTTCAAGACGCATTGAAGTCAGGTAATGGTCAATATGGAAACCTTTTTAATATAGAGCCTATCGGCTCCAATCAATCAATTAATCGAAACCGTTCTTTGGTATTTTGGTACGTTCAGCCCGCCACAATTTTTAGTACGACAAATCATCACATTGCAGTCTTATATTCAATGCCTGCCCTGCTTTCAAAAATCATTCCCAAAGACATTTTGAGTCGTCATCGTTTTTCAATCATTAATGAAAGTGGGCGACCCATAATTAGCTTATCAGAAAAAAATCTTAATAAGATTCATGCCACCCATCAGATTCGCTTAATAAAGTTTCCTGAGAATATTTCGTTACAGGCCGAAAGTTACCCCTCTCCCAGTAATATCAACTATCAAATGTTGTATTGGCTTGTGATAGGTTTAAGTGCTTACGTTATTTGGAGCTTTTGGTCTATCTGGCGCCAAATGAAATCACGCCAAGATATTCAAAAGAATCTTATTCAGGAAACCAATTTTCGGCGGGCTATTGAGGAATCGAATCCTGTAGGTTTAAGAGTGCATGATATGGATGGAAGAATCAACTACGTTAACCCTGCTTTTTGCAAAATGGTCGGTTGGAGTTCTGATGAATTGTCTGGGAAATATCCCCCCTTTCCTTTTTGGTCAAGTGAAGAGGAGGTCACGAATAATATGCTTAAACTTAATACCGCCTTTAAAACCAAAACAGGATCGATTGTAGGTATAGAGGCGACGATTACATCTAAAAGTGGAAAAAAAATCGCCGTAAGAAACTTTGTATCTCCGATGATTGATGCAAGAAATCGCCAAACTGGATGGATTAATTCATTAATCGATATTTCTGAACCTCAAAGAATTCGTGAAGAGTTGGCGATTTCCCAGCAACGATTTATTACAGTACTTGAAGGTCTTGATGCAGCGATCTCAGTCATTAACCCTAAAAATGGGGAATTACTTTTCTCCAATGGTTTATATCGTGAAATGTTTGGAAATTCTTCTGTGGCGCACTTACAGTTAATTGGTAATGAATCGGGAGTTGTTTCTGATGAAATAACCGAGGACGATAGTGTTGATGACTTTGCGGGTTTACCATCTAGCATGCTAGCTCCTATTACTAGTGACTCAGAAGAGGTTCAATTACCTACGCGAAATGAAAACTGGTATGAAGTCCGCAGGAGATATATTCCATGGACAGATGGTGGTTTAGCTCAACTTTTGATCACCACGGATATCACATCAAGAAAATTGACTGAAGAGAACTTAAGAAATCAAGAAGAAAAACTACAGTTTTCGAGCCGTTTAACAACAATGGGAGAAATGGCCTCGTCAATCGCTCATGAATTAAATCAACCGCTTGCGGCAATTAATAATTACTGCATGGGCGTCATTACCCGAGTAAAAAACTATTCGGATCCAAACTTTAAATCTGAAATATTACCGGCACTTGAAAAAGCATCGGCTCAGGCACTTCGAGCTGGAACAATTATTCAACGTATTAGAAACTTTGTAAAAAGAAGTGCTCCGCAAAGGATTATTTGTAGAGTTGAAGAAATCGTTCAACAATCAGTCGAACTGGCAGAAATTGATGCGAAAAGATACAGTTTAGAAATTAGGTCACTCGTTCCTAGTAATTTACCTGAATGTTATCTTGACCCAGTCTTGATAGAACAGGTCATCGTTAACTTACTAAAAAATGGTATTGACTCCATGCGCAGTTCAACTCCACTCCATCTCAGATCACTTGTGATCCCATTACATTTAATAGTTGATATCGATGTAACATCAGGTAATGAAATGTTAAGAATTAGAATCATCGATAGTGGTCTAGGGATTCATCCTGCCGCCATTCCTCAAATTTTTGAACCCTTCTACAGTACTAAAGCAGAGGGTATGGGCATGGGCTTAAACATTTGTCGATCAGTTATCGAATCTCATCAAGGTCGTCTTTATGTGGTGAACAATTCTGACAAAGCAATTGAGGAAATAAATACTGAAACCTATTTACCGAATGATAAAGGTTGTACGTTTGTCGTTCTGTTACCAATTGGAAATAACAATTAGTGGTATGGGTTACCAAAAATTGCAGATTTATGTAAAGTCAATCATTTAGTTAGGTATTTTTTCTCCCAAATTTTGAAAATCGTTTTAAACTAGGGTTAAATTTACTTTACACCATACAAATATGCCAACAATTGAAAAATCTCGTGAAATCATTTATGTAGTAGATGATGATGAAGCCGTTCGCGACTCCCTTAGCTGGTTACTTGAAAGCAATGGTTACTTTGTTAAATGCTTTGGCAGTGCTGAGCGCTTTTTACATACAGTTGTTGGCAATGATAGAGAGGTCACCTCTTGCGCAATTCTTGACGTTAGGATGCCTGGAATGTCAGGCCTAGAGTTACAAGAACATTTATTGGCAGAGTCAATTCCAATGCCAATAGCCTTTATTACTGGCCATGGCGATGTGACAATGGCAGTTTCAACTATGAAAAAAGGTGCAATTGATTTCATTGAAAAACCATTCAATGAGAACGAGTTGCATACTTTAGTTGAGAAAATGTTGGTTCAAGCTCGATCATCTTATAAAAATGCAAACTTACAAAAGAATAACCAAAATTTATTGAGTAAACTCACCAGCCGAGAAAGGCAGGTGTTGGAGAGAATTGTGGCGGGAAGACTAAATAAGCAAATTGCAGATGACTTAACAATTTCTATTAAAACAGTTGAAGCCCATCGAGCAAATATCATGGAAAAATTAAATGTAAATACAGTCGCTGACTTACTTCGATTGGCCCTATCTGAAAAAACCTCATAAAAAATAAAGTATGCCTGCAAAAATTTTAGATGGAACTGCATTATCAAAACAACTTCGTACCCAAATTGCTACAAACTCAGCAATCTTATCTGCTAAAGGAACAAAACCTGGATTAGCAGTAGTGCTTGTGGGAGCAAATCCTGCTAGTCAAATTTACGTTAGAAATAAAATCAAAGCGTGTCACGACGCTAATATTCATTCAGAATTAATTTCCTTGAATGAGAACTCTAGTCAAGAAGAGTTACTCTCTGTGATTCGTGGGCTTAACGATAATTCAGAGATTCATGGCATTCTTGTGCAATTACCACTCCCCTCTCAGATTGACTCTCATGCAGTTCTAGAATCCATTGACCCTGAAAAAGATGTTGATGGTTTTCATGTGGCCAATGCAGGTGCCTTAATGACTGGTAAACCTCTATTCATTCCTTGTACACCTTATGGCTGTATGAAAATGTTGGAAAGTATTGGTTATCCGATTCGCGGGGCAAGAGCAGTTATTGTTGGAGCATCTAATATCGTTGGTAAACCCATGGCAATGCTACTTCTTCAAGCAGGTGCTACGGTAACCATCTGTAATAGCAAAACGAAAGATTTATCAGCTCACACTAGAGAAGCAGATATTCTTGTTGTGGCAACCGGTAAACCTAAAATGATTCATGCACAAATGGTAAAGCCTGGAGCAGTCGTCATTGACGTTGGTATCAATCGGCTGCCGGATGGTAAGCTGTGTGGCGACGTAGATTATGATGAAGTGAAATATGTTGCTGACTGGATTACCCCTGTACCTGGTGGAGTCGGTCCAATGACTATTACAATGCTATTACAAAATACTCTTGAAGCAGCACAACATTTCCACCAAAAGAAATAATCCTTATGCAAAACCCGTTACTATCAATGGGGCGGGATGTACCTGCCTATAATCAAATCCTCCCTGAGCATATTCAGCCTGCGATTAATGCGTTACTGACTAAGGCCTACGATGTTCTAAAGGAAGTAGAAAATCTTCAAGGCACTCCTAGCTGGGCAAATTTGATAGAACCTTTGGAAGAAGTTAACGAATCTCTAGGAAGAGCATGGGGTGTTGTAAACCATTTAACAAGCGTCATTGACTCTCCGGAATTACGTACTGCGCATGCTGCAATGATTCCTGAGGTAACGGCATTTAGTAGTTACTTCTCGCAAAATTTAAATATCTTTGAAAAAGTTAAAACACTCAAACTCTCCTCTGAATGGCAGACACTCAGTAAGGCGCAACAAAAAAGTATCAGTAACACCATACGTGATTTCCAGTTAGGTGGTGCAGAGTTAGCGGATGATTTAAAACCTTTATTTGCCAAAAATTCTGAAGATCAAGCGAACGCTTGTAAGGATTTTTCTGATCATGTCTTAGATGCAACCGATCAATTTATTCATTTAGTCACTAATGAGAAAGAGCTTTCTGGCTTACCTAAGGATATATTAGCCGCAGCCAAGGAACTTGCTGCTGAGAAAGGTTTAGATGGGTGGGCTTTTAGCCTTAAATTCCCTTCTTATTTTCCAGTTCAACAGCTCGCTACATACCGCCCTCTTCGTCAAACACTTTATCAAGCCTATGTCACCAGAGCATCAGAATTAGGTGCTGAGTATGGCCAAGGTAAGGCTGAATGGGATAACACTCAATTGATGTTAAAAATATTGGAGTTACGCCAAGAAGAAGCAAAACTTCTTGGCTACCCGAACTACGCTGCATTGAGTCTGGTTCCTAAAATGGCTCAAGATGTTGATCAGGTTAGAAAGTTCCTCAATGAGTTTGCTGCACGAGCCCATTCTAAAGCACTCTCAGACCTCGATGAATTATCAGAGTTTGCTAAATCAAAATTAAACATTGAGGTCTTAGAGCCTTGGGATATCACCTTTGTTTCAGAGGCCTTGAAAGAAGAAAAATATTTATTCTCTGAAAATGAAGTGAAACAATATTTCCCAATTGATCAAGTTCTAACTGGCCTTTTTAATGTGATCGAAACGGTTTTACAAATTAAGATAGAACCATTTGAGTTACCGAAATGGCATGAAGATGTTAAATCCTTTCAAGTACGTAATGAGCAAGATGAAACTGTTGCCTATTTTTATTTAGATGCTTATGCTAGAACTGGTAAGCGTGGTGGTGCATGGATGGATGATGCTAGAGGTCGCAAACTTCTGGTCAATGGTGCAATTCAAACCCCGATTGCCTACTTAGTATGTAATTTTCCAGCTCCTTTGAAATCCGCTGAAGGTGAAATTAAACCAGCGACAATTTCACATGATGATGTCATTACTCTATTCCATGAATTTGGACATGGACTTCATCATATGCTGACACAAGTTGATACGCTTGGCGTATCTGGCATTAATGGTGTTGAGTGGGATGCAGTTGAGTTGCCTAGTCAGTTTATGGAGAACTTTTGTTGGGATTACGAGGTCATCTCAAAACTTTCTAAGCATGTGCAAACTGGTGAAAAGTTACCTAAAGATTTATTTGCAAAAATGTACGCCGCAAAAAACTTTCAGAATGGTTTATTCACACTCAGGCAAATGGTATTCGCACTATTTGACTGGGAGTTGCACGCCACCTTTGACCCAGGCCAGCAAAAAGCATCTGATATCTTAGCTTTGTCAAAAGATATCAATTCTCGAATACATGTCATACCCCAATCAGATTTATCAAGATGGCCTAATACTTTTAGCCATATTTTTTCTGGCGGATATGCAGCAGGCTACTATAGTTACAAATGGGCTGAAGTTTTATCTGCGGACGCATTTGCAGCGTTTGAAGAACAAGAATCAACTTTTGGCTCTGTGTTGAATGCTGAAGTTGGTATTCGTTACCGCCATGAAATTTTAGAAGTAGGTGGTAGTCGTTCTGCAACCGAGTCCTTTGCGGCTTTTCGTGGCAGAGCACCCTCGATAGACGCCTTGTTGCGACATGGTGGCTTGATTTCTTTAGATGAGGGCTTACCACGTTGAATCAATATCGAATCGCTACTTGGAACGTAAATTCAATCAAGGTGAGGCTACCTCATCTTTTAAATTGGCTTTCCCAACAAGCGGCAAAAAATGAACCCATTGATATTATCGGACTGCAAGAACTGAAGTTGACCGAGGACAAGTTCCCATTTGATGAGTTAGAGAAAGCCGGCTATTACAGTCTTGTCGCTGGTCAGAAAACTTATAATGGAGTTGCTGTTCTCGTTCGTAAAGAGGCACTATCTCTTGTCACACAGAATCTTGAGACTGCGTTCTTAGATTTTCAAAAAAACATCCCCGGATTCGTGGATGAGCAACAGAGATTAATTGCCACCACTATTCATTTAAAAAATACCCAACCATTACGATTTATTTGCGGTTATTTCCCGAATGGTCAAGCTGTTGGATCAGAAAAATTTATTTATAAATTAAGTTGGCTAGAAGCATTGCAGACTTATTTAGAGAGTCAATTAAAAGCTTACGAGAGACTATTGTTAGTTGGAGACTATAACATTGCTCCGAAAGATCAAGATGTGCACGATCCAGCTGCTTGGGTTGGTCAAAACTTAGTATCTGATGAAGAGCGAAAATACTTTTTTAATATGGAAGCGATGGGACTAATCGACAGTTACCGAATGTTTGAACAAGCTCCGAAATCTTTTAGTTGGTGGGACTATCGAATGATGGGATTTCGTCGTAATGCAGGAATGCGAATTGATCATATATTGATTAGCCAGGCCTTAAAAGAGAAAGTGGCTTTATGCACCATTGATAAAATGCCGAGAACATGGGAACAACCATCGGATCATGCTCCAGTGATTATTACGATTAACCAGTAGTCTGATTAGAATTCCTACATAAAAAATTACCGCACAAGAGGCGGTAATTTTTTGATATTAAATTGAGAATCATTTAGGCATAAAAACAAAGATGTATTTGAGGCCCAAATATTAACTCTATTCAATATTTAACTCTTGAACCTTTCGAGTAATGGTATTGCGACCAATCCCTAAACGCTCCGCAGCCTCCACTTTTCTGCCTCGCGTAACTTCAAGAGCAGTTTCAATCAAGGATTTTTCAAATTTATTCAATAACTCTTGGTAAACACCCTCATTATTTGCCTCTAACATTTTTTTTGCTATTAACTTCAAACCACTTTCCCAAGAGGTGCTATTCGGATGTGTCACTGGCGAAGTAATAGATGCTACAGGAATAATTTTTTCAGGATTGACAAAGTCTAAATTATTACCAGAGATACTTGTTGGGTTAGATTGATGGAAATCCTTAGGCAAGTCTTTCGGCATAATTTCTTGGGCAGAAACCATTACTGTTAAACGATGACAAATATTTTGAAGCTCACGAACGTTTCCAGGGAGTTGCATCATGGAAAGAATATCTAGCGTTAAGGGATTTAAAATCTTCGGTTTAACACTTAATTCTCTAGCACTCATCATTAAGAAATGTTGCGTCAGAATTGGAATATCCTCTTTTCGATCGCGTAAAGCTGGCAAACGAAGGCGAATCACGTTTAAACGATAAAATAAGTCTTCTCTAAATTGTCCACTGGCTACTAAGGCCTCTAAATTTTTAAAACTAGACGCAATAAATCGAACGTTACACTTGAGCTCTTGCTGACCTCCAATTCGATAAAATCTTCCATCTTCAATCAGTCGAAGTAATGTGCCTTGCAATTCAAGCGGTAAATCCCCTACTTCATCCAAAAAGAGAGTGCCGCCATCTGCTTGTTCAAAACAACCACGCTTCATCGTTGGTGCATTGGCAAAAGCGCCCCGTTCATATCCAAATAACTCTGCTTCAATTAAATCTTTCGAAATTTTCGCTAAATTAAATTCAATAAAAGGTGCAGAAGAACGATCACCGTGACGATGTAATGCTCTCGCAACTAATTCTTTACCAGTCCCTGATTCACCAGTAATCAAAATACTGGCATTAGATTGAGCAAGTCTTCCAACTGCTCTAAAAATCTCTTGCATCGATGGTGCTTGCCCAATCAGTTCTGGCGGCATTGAACCACTTGCCACCATATTTGGAGCAAATTGTGTTTTTACAACTTCTAAACTAATACTTTCATTTACCGCCCTGGTAATAAGTGTAATCACATCAGCAATATCAAAGGGCTTTGTGATGTATTCAAATGCACCACCTTGAAATGCGGAAACAGCTGATTCCATATCTGAGAAGGCAGTCATAATAATGACGGGGATCTTAGGGAAGTCCTGTTTTATCTGTTGTAGCAAAGTGATACCGCTGCCTTTAGGCATACGAATATCCGAAATGATTACCTGGGGCTTTTCTTTTTCTAGAAGATCTAAAACGTCATCAGGGTTAGAAAAACTTTTAAAGGGAATGCCTTCTCTTGCTAAAGACTTTTCTAAAACCCAACGAATAGATTGATCATCATCTACAATCCAGACGGCTCTCATTGTGAACTCCTTGAATCAATACTTGTTATAAAATCTGCTGAGGTATACGGAATTTGTATATGAAATTCGGTCTTACCTGGAACACTTTCAACGCTAATAAATCCTCCGTGCATCTGGACAAATGACTGGGCAAGAGTAAGCCCTAAACCGCTTCCAGAAGCCCTACCAGATACTAAAGGTAGAAAAACATGATCAATAATTTCTGGCGGTATTCCAGGACCGTTATCGATAATTAAAATATTTAGCGCAAGCTTAAAACGTTTTTTTGCAATCGTAATATTTCTTGAAATACTCGTTTGAAGCTCAATTAATGCGTCCCCATCTTTTATTCGATCTTCAAGTATTTGAGCGGCATTATGAACAATATTCAAAACAGCTTGAATCAATAATTCTTTGTCACCAATGAAGTCCGGCATACTAACGTCATAGAAACGAGTAATTTGCAATCCTTTTGGAAACTCTGCAAGTACAACACTTCGAACTCTTTCTAACACTTCATGAATATTGACTTCGCTGACTTGTTTTTGTTTTTTCTGAGGCGCTAACAGCCTTTCAACTAAGAGTTGTAAGCGGTCAACCTCTTTAATCATGACCTTGGTATATTCTTTTAATGAAGGATCCGGTAATTCATAATCTAACAACTGAGCAGCACCCTTGATACCACCTAATGGGTTTTTAATTTCGTGAGCTAAATTCCTCATTAAATCTTTATTCGCCCTGGCTTGCATCATTAATCGTTCTTCTCGTGCACTTTTGTTCCGTTGATCAATCTCAAACCATTCCATTAGAAATAAATCAGCCCCTTCTAAATTCGAAAGGATAAGATATGCTAAACATTCCTTTTGATCTAAACGAAGAGAACCAATGTCTAATAAAACATCCACACGTTGCGTAATACCAGTTCTCTGAAACAACTCAAGCGATTCATAAAACGGCCCATCATTGCCAAACAAATCTCTCAATTCACATCCAACAAATGACTTTCTCGATAACTTGAAAAAGACTTCAGCTGCCGTATTTGCATAAAGCACTTCCAAGGTACTCTTATCAATGATAAGAACCGAGTTTGGCATCTGATCTAGTGCCTCTTGAGGATTAAAAAGGGCAGCCGAAGCTGCCCTAGTCGGTATCATGCGCATGGGCGCTTTTTTCTTAAATTAGAGTGAGTAATACATTTCAAACTCAATTGGATGAGTAGTCATACGGAAACGTGTAACTTCTTCCATTTTGAGGGCAATATATGCATCAATCATTGAATCCGTGAACACACCGCCGCGAGTTAAAAACTCACGATCCTTGTCAAGATGCTCTAAGGCTTGATCTAAACTGCTACAAACCGTTGGAATTAATGCATCTTCTTCAGGAGGCAAGTCATACAAGTTTTTATCAGCTGCTTCACCTGGATGAATCTTGTTTTGAACACCATCAAGACCAGCCATTAACAATGCTGAGAAAGCCAAGTATGGGTTTGCGAGTGGATCTGGAAAACGTGTCTCAATACGACGACCCTTAGGATTTGAAACATAAGGGATACGAATTGAAGCAGAACGGTTACGAGCAGAGTAAGCAAGTTTAACTGGAGCTTCAAAACCTGGCACTAAACGCTTATAAGAGTTTGTTCCAGGGTTCGTGATTGCATTCAATGCGCGAGCATGTTTAATGATGCCGCCGATGTAATACAAAGCAAACTCTGACAAACCAGCATAACCATTACCAGCAAAAAGATTAATACCATCTTTCCAAACTGACTGATGAACGTGCATACCTGAACCGTTATCACCTACTACTGGTTTTGGCATGAATGTAGCTGTTTTACCGTACTGATGAGCAACGTTATGAACAATATATTTTTGTAGGATTGTCCAGTCAGCACGTTGCACTAAAGTACTAAATTTAGTACCTAATTCGTTTTGACCTTGACCAGCAACTTCGTGGTGATGAACTTCAACAGGAATGCCAACAGATTCTAAAATCAAACACATTTCAGAACGCATATCTTGGAAGGTATCTACAGGAGCTACTGGAAAGTAACCGCCTTTTTTACCTGGACGATGACCAGTATTTCCACCTTCTATTTCTGCACCTGATGACCATTGAGCTTCTTCAGAATGTATCTTTACAAAAGATCCTTGCATGTCAGTGTTC
Source organism: uncultured beta proteobacterium (assembly GCA_903889595.1). Lineage (GTDB taxonomy): Bacteria > Pseudomonadota > Gammaproteobacteria > Burkholderiales > Burkholderiaceae > Polynucleobacter. The sequence continues at coordinate 42,240 of CAISYI010000203.1, read as the reverse complement.
CACTGAACACCATCAAAAATAAAGAACTCAGGTTCTGGACCAAAGTATGCAGTGTCACCTAAACCGGTACTTTTTAAGTAAGCTTCGCAACGTTTAGCGATTGAACGTGGGTCACGATCGTAACCTTTACCATCGGAAGGCTCAACTACATCACAAGTTAAAACGAGAGTTGGCTCTTCATAAAACGGATCGATGTAAGCAGTACTTGGATCTGGCATCAGCAACATATCAGATGCTTCGATCCCTTTCCAACCTGCGATTGATGAACCATCAAATGCATGACCGCTCTCAAATTTATCTTCATCAAACACAGAAACCGGCACAGATACGTGCTGCTCTTTACCTTTAGTATCAGTAAAACGAAAATCAACAAATGTGATTTCTTTGTCTTTAACTAGCTTTAAAACATCTGCTACTGCTTTACTCATTTAATTCTCCTAAAACATTACAACTAGGTTAAATAATTCTTAATCTATTAAAACAAATTAAGGCTTTGCTCTTAACTTCTCAAGCACTATTATCGTGCATATTTAAAAATATGCCCCAAAATCGTACCTGCTTTACTACTCAATGTCATGTGTAATCGAATTTAATGCCTCAACTCCATTACGCATTTCAATTAAAGCTTTTTCAACTGCATCACTACTACCTTTAACGCCTAATTCGATATGCCGTGAAGCATAAATACCACCCCTTGAGGGGTCACCAAGTGATGGCAAACTAAACACTTTGATACCTGGATAAGCTGCCTCAATTTGCTCCATTACTGGAGTAATAGTAGCTTCGATCGCACCCTGTACGATAAAACTCTTTTCAACATAGTCATTTTGATGAAATAAATGGCTATAAAAAGTGTCTAAAACCCAAGTCATCATCGGGTCTGCCATCACTGGAAAGCCGGGCATAAAATAATGCTCACGGATATAAAAGCCAGGAATTTTATTATAAATATTAGGAATAATATTACTGCCTACAGGGAACTCACCCATCTTGAAACGATGTTGGTTACCTGGAGAGGATAAATCAGATTTCACTGGGTCTCCCTCAGCCATATCAATGATTCTTTGTCCAATTAAATCCTTAGCCTCAGGATGCAAAGCAAGTTCTAAACCCAAAGCTTTCGCCACGCAGGCTCTTGTATGATCATCTGGGGTCGCTCCAATTCCACCGGTGCTAAAGACGATATCTGTACTTGCAAAAGTACGTTGGAGTGTTTCAATAATCCGCTTTGGATCATCTCCAATGTATTCAGCCCAAGATAATTGCAATCCTCTAGCCGAAAGATGCTCAACTAACTTAGGAAGATGTTTATCAGTTCTTCGGCCTGACAGAATCTCATCACCAACGACGATTAATCCAATTTTTTTTAACTCATTACTCAAAGACTTTCTCCTCTTAACTGTCGATCAACTCTTAAAGCGAACAATAAATAATGACCAAACCACAATGATACAAATATAAAAATTAAAGAATACACCCACATCATAAACAAAGAAACAAATGGGAATAAGATTAAAACAAATATAGAAGATAACCAGAAAAAAGTAGGAAAAGCACCAAGCAAACCGGATATAACTCCAATTAGTAATAAGCTATAACGCTTTTCCTGACAAATTTTAATTCTTTCTGACTTTTCAGCATGTATTGATAATAAATCGTAACTCATTAATCTCGCCGTTAACCAACCGAAAATACAGGGGGGAATGATTGAAAACAAGGGTGGAATCCACCACAATGGAAAAGAAAGAGTCAGCAGTAATAAAGCCAAAAAACTCAAACCAATGGTATTCCAAAGACTTCCAAAAAAAGATCCACCATTGCCCCTACGCAACCCCTGATAATATTTTTGTTGTTCCAATAGAGTAAGTACTGCAGTCATTGAAGTATAGGAAATGATGACGATTAAAGTAATTATGATAAATGGCATCAAAATAATTACCGTCAAATAGGGACTAATTATCGCTCTCACCCCCTCCCAACCTATATTAGACAAAACTTTGCTTATCCAACCAGATAACCAAGATTGCGTAATGATTAACTTAGTCCAGTCCAACAATGGATTCCATGTAAACCAAAGAATTATTGACCAAAGGATAGCTGTTAACAAAAATGGGCGAAAAGTTAACCACAAAACTTTCGGTTTTAAAATGTCACGGCAGGCAAATAAGAAAGCACGAAGGATATCATTCATTTTGCATCCAGTCGGAAAAATGCCCTCTTTAATGCATTCATACTATTTCTGAAAAATTGAGCCTGTTGAATAAATGGGTTATTGGACGGAACAATAGCGTCCACTCCAGTAGGATGATATGAAGTATCGAAAATAGCAGTCTTAAACAAAAGGTCCCACCAAGGAAACAAAACCCCAAAGTTGCAACCACCTAGCACACCAGGTTTACCTGGCAACTCATAACCCAATCGAATGGCGTGATGATAACGGTGAAAACTCGGGGTAACAATGAAATATTTTAAGAACTGAAATTGATTTGAATAATAGCCATGCTGCCAACTTTGTATTAAATGGCTAAATGTTACAAGTAAAATGAATTGACTCGGTTCTATACCAATTACTAAGGCGACGGTTGAAAATACAATAGCTTTCAGTACATCATCAATCAGATGGTTACGATTATCAGACCATGCAGTCATATGTCGCTGACTGTGGTGTAAGGCATGTAACTGCCACCACCAACTGAATTGGTGTGAAATGCGATGGTATAAGTAATCCACAAAATCAAGAATAATTAAATAAACTATAAAACTTAGCAGTGGTGTTGAATTGAAATTAGGAAGAATATTTTCTAGGTTCAGTCGTGCAAAGCGTACATCATGTAACAAGGATCCGATATTGATAAACAGTGGATTCAGGCTGAAAAAGAATAATAGTTGAAATAAACCTAATCGATGTACGAAACAGTAAAAAATATCTGACCATATTGCTGATTTACCCGAATATCCCATATCAGAAAGAAGCTCTTCCTTGGCCTCTGCTGGCCTAAGAATAAGGGCAATGATGAGGATTTGAAAAATACCAATCAGGAACCAATCCAATGCAAGACTGCTATCTTCCACATAACTCATCCAATTAAACTGAAAAAATACTGGCAGGATGAGGTTTTGCATTAACCATTCATGTAAATCATCATAAAGATTCATCACAAAGCCTCACCAATTTTTTTAAAACAAAAACCCTTATTTTTTAAACCAATTATCAGGGGTTCTAAGACTGCTGGGGCCCATGGATCTTTTCTCGACCAAATACCTAAATGCGCCATTGTTATATCATCGTTTTCTAAAGTCTTTAGAGCACGATTCAGTAAAAAAGAATTCGGAAAATCTGCAGAAGAAAGCTCGTCACCTAAAAAACCCGCTTTTGACCAGCCAATATGCTTAAAACCGCAAACTTCCCCAAAATGTACGAGACGAGGAGATGTTTTACCACCTGGAGCTCTCCAAATCTTACTTACGGGCTTACCAGTTAGGACTCGAAATCGTTGATCTACATCTTTAATTTGTTGACAAAATTGCGCATTTTTCATTGAAATATTACGGCCAGCATCCGGACCGAATTGGGCTTTTACTACAACACTGTCTGAGCCATGATCTTTTTGCCAATAGGTATGGTTCAAGGTGTGACTGCCAAAAGCATGACCATCTTCGACCAAAGTATTCCAAAATGACTGCCAAGAATCATCTAGTGCGTAATCATTTCGAAAAGTTTTCTCATTTGCTAAGAAAAAAGTTGCCTTCACTTGCTGTTTTCGTAAAATATCCGCCACTTGTTGTGCCACCGACATATTCCCTGTATCGAATGTCAAATAAATACTCTTATTACATTCATTTGCTGCAAAGGCCTGCGATGATAAGGAGGCAATTATCAACGAAAAGCTAAGCAATGATCTTACAAACCACTTTACACAAGCTTTGATATATCCCCTCTTAGACACCGTTAGTTCCAACTTGCGTTCGGGGTAAAGAAAATACCATGAGGACTTTTTCCGACTTTAATTGTTGTTTCTAATTGGTTCGACGTTAAATTGATTACACCAACTTTTTTAGAAAAACGAAAACTAACCCACATTTCTTTTTGATCAGGGGTTATATCCATACAATCAGGTCCTGCTGGCAAACCTTTGATATCTGCAACTTTTTCTAGTGTCAGCATATCTAGCTTGCTAATTGTTGAATCAATGCGATTCGAGACAAATAGGTGACGACCATCTCCAAGGGGTCTAAAGTTATGCGCCCCTTTACCAGTCGTAATTGATTTCACAATTTTTTGATCTCGCCAGTCAATTACCTGAACTTTATCTTCACCGGTAAGGCCAATTAATAAATACTTATCCTCAGGGGTTAACCAGACTCCTGCTGGAAGTTTGCCGACATGCATCTTCCACAAAATCTTTTGCTGGTCAAGTTGGATAGCAACAATTTCATTTGAGTCTTGCAGCGTTACAAAGGCGATTTTACTGTCTCGTGTAAAATTAATATGGCTTGGCGTCTTGGGTGTTTTTAAGATTTTGGGGGGCTGTTGAATTTCCCCATTGACTACCGAATAAATATCTACGCGGTCCAATCGATTACCCGCTACAACGAACCATTTGTTGTCAGGTGAGAAGCCTAATTGATAAGGATCATATATATTTGGAATTGTTCGTTTTTTTTCTCCTGTAACAGGATTAATCAACACCAAGTTATCGCTGGAAGCGTTGGCAACAATTAAATTTTTTTGATCCGGCGACATCATCAAATGGTGGGGTTCTTTACCCACTGGGTAATCATCAATAACTTCTCTTTTTAACATATCAATTCGACTAATTGATGCGGATCCGGAATTGAGAACAATAGCAATTTTAGGACTTGATGCAACTGAATCGTTATTGTTTGAAGGACTCAATGAGGCAATTGATTGCGCAAATGAGCCGCTTACCATGAGTAGGCTTGATAGAAAAACGAACGATTTGATAAATTTATTGAATTCAGTATTCATTCCACTATTTTAACCTTGAAAAGTGAGGATGATTTTTTCCATCCTTTTAATTGACATGGGTACTGGGGTCTTTAACTCTTGTGCAAAGAGGGCAACTCGCAACTCCTCAAACTGCCAACGAATCTCTTGCGTTTTTTGAGCTTGCTGGTTTCCAGCAGTCCCTTGACTCTGTTGGACGCGTTGCCATTGTCTTTTTAATTGGGCAAAATTGTGTTGATTTTCTTGATCTCTTGGCAATGCACCTCGAAGCTTTTCAACCCTGACCAGGATTCCCTTTAGATATCTAGGTAAATGAATTAACTGCTCGTATGGTGTTGCCATAACAAAGTCTGGATATATTAATTCCCCTAATTGTTGAGAAATATCAGTGTGCGCAGTTGGTGAAATTAATTTAACTTGGGATAGTTTCTTCTGTACTTCGTGATAATTCTGTAAAGCAACACTGACGTGACGCGCAATTTCTTGGGCAATTAATGACAACTTGGTTTTACCGGCTTGCAAGCGAACCAAGAAATCTTCCTGATTTTTTGGTAAAGGTTCATTTAGACAAGCTCGGTTTAGCGCTAAATCAATAATTTGCTCCATTAAATGCTCAGGCGTCCCAATTTGTAAAAAAAGTAAACCTAATTCACGCGCCCCTGGTAACTGTTTTTGTAGTGCTTTAATAGAATCCTTTTGGGCTAATGAAAAAAGTCTTCTTAACCCTTTTAAATGCACAGCCCTTGCTTTTACAGGATCATCGAATACATTGAGTTCACAGTAAGTTAGGTGATCCTCCAGAGCAGGGTAACCTAAAAGTACTTGACGATTCTTTTGAATTTCTAAAATCTCCGGCAATTCACCAAAACTCCACTGCGTGATTTTAGGTGAAGACTCCTGAGAGCTCTCTTTACCTTCATTTTTTGGATTTTGTATAGTTACGGTAGAACTCTTGTCATTCTGTAAGGTCTTAGGGCTAATGACTTGCTGCACCGCCTCTGCTGCAGCTTTTGAAAAGATTTCTCGAACCTCATGCACATACTTACCCTGCAATAGGCTTAAGTTTCTTTCTAACTCTAGTTGGCGACCATGTTGATCAATCAAACGATAATTCATGAAACAATGAGGTGGTAAATTTTCGGGTCTAAAATCAGCACGTTGCATAACCACCTTCGTATTTTCTCGAATATCGGCAATTAATCCATCGAGTAAGTCCCCTTTACCAAACTGCTCGCTATCTAAGGATCGATCAATAAATTGCTTCGCATATTCTGGCAATGGAACACAATAACGCCTTAATTTTTGGGGTAATGTTTTTAAATATAAATTCACTTTTTCAACACACAAACCCGGCACCAACCAATCACATTTGCGCTGATCAATTTGATTAAGAAAGGCAATTGGGACAATCAATGTCACGCCGTCTTTAGGACTTCCTGGTTCAAAATGATAGGTTAAGCTTAAGTTTGACCCCATCATGCTCAATGTTTTAGGGTAACGATCATTCGTGATTGAAACTGCGCTGTGACGCATTAAGTCTGCTTTACTTAATAACAGCATTTCACAATTTTTTGAATCTTTATCTAACCAAGCTTGTAAAGTACTTCTACTGAAAACTGATTGAGGCAGTATTTTTTCATAAAACTCGAAAATAATTAAATCATCTACCAATACATCTTGACGTCTTGAACGGTGTTCAATCGCTTCAACCTGTCGAATTAGTTGATGATTTAACCAAAAAAACTTAAATACGCTACCAAACTGTTTTTGAATTTGAGCAATTTCTGTAGAACCAAACAACTCACCTTCTACCATTGCTCTTTGAATGAAAAGAAGCCTCGCTTCTTCAGGTTGCATTAAAGAAAATCGTACTTTTCGACCGTTATAAAGAACTAAACCATACAGCGCACCCTGTTCATGGGCCATCATTTCACCAGTGCGTTGATCCCAAAATGGGTCACTCCAACTTTTGATGAGGCGATGTTGACAAATTTTCTCGACCCATCTTGGATCAATTTTGGCAATGGTTCTGGCATATAAACGATTTGTTTCAATCAGTTCTGAGGCCACCAACCAGTTACCAACTTTTTTAGAAAGATTAGATCCGGGCCAAATATTTAACTTAATCCCTCTAGTACCATCATAAATTTTTTCAAGCTCAGATTTTTTGGCGATATTACCAAGTAATCCCGTAAGCAATGAGACATGAATTTGCTCGTAGGTTGCTTCAATTTTATTTTCTCGCCACCCTAGATCATTCAAAAGACTTTGCAGTTGACGATAAACATCTAACCATTCACGCATACGTCTAGGGGATATAAATTGCTTTTTACACAAGGAGTCTAAAGCCCGATGACTTAGCTTTTGACTCTGGGCCTGTTGATACCAATCCATCATTTTTATATAGGATAAAAATTCAGACTGTGTATCAGCAAAAATTTGATGTGCCCGATCAGCCACTTGCGCTTGTTCTAAAGGACGGTCGCGAGGATCTTGAATAGCTAATGCGGAGGCAATAATCAACACTTCCTTAAGTGCCTGATTCTCTCTAGCAGCGATTAACATTCGACTGACTTTTGGATCCAGTGGGAGTTTTGCAAGCTCTATACCAATCGGTGTGAGTTCAATTATTTTGCCAAAGGAATTTTCACTTGATTCAACTGCACCTAACTCTTCTAACAATTGAACACCGTCGCTAATTGCTCTACCAAGAGGTGGTTGTAAAAAAGGAAAATCTTGAATTCTAGATAACTTTAAAGCGGCCATTCTCAGAATAACTGCGGCCAAAGAGCTTCTTAATATTTCTGGATCAGTTTGTCCAGGTCTAGCTAAAAAATCTTCTTCACTATATAGCCGAATACAAATTCCATCGGATACCCGTCCACATCGGCCGGCCCTTTGTTTAGCAGCAGCCTGGGAGATGGGCTCAATTTGTAATTGTTCAACTTTATTTCGGTAAGAATAGCGTTTTACTCTTGCTAACCCAGTATCAATAACAAAGCGAATCCCAGGAACAGTTAGAGACGTTTCAGCCACATTCGTAGATAAAATAATTCTACGACCACCACCTTGTCCAAAGACCTTTTCCTGCTCAGAGATAGATTGCCTTGCAAATAAACTCAGTATTTCAGGTTGATACTTTTGCATCAAACTCAAATCTTTTCTTAAAACCTGTTCACATTCCCGGATTTCGCGCTCTCCAGGAAAAAAGACTAAGATATCGCCTGCGCCTGAAACCCCTGATTGCCATAATTCGAGAATCGCATCTTTAATAGCTTCCGCTTGTTCTTTACTATCTTTGGTTTCACGCCCCTCTTTCGACAACGTCACGTCAATGGGGCGATAGCGAACTTCAACGGGATAGAGTCTACCGCTGACTTCAATAATGGGTACGTTTACATCAATCGATGAAAAATGCTTAGCAAAGGCTGTTGCATCGATTGTGGCCGAAGTAATGATGACCTTTAAATCAGGTCGCTTTGGTAATATTTGTTTTAAATAACCCAAAAGAAAGTCGATATTTAAACTTCTTTCATGTGCTTCATCAATGATGATCGTGTCATAAGCCAACAATAGAGGGTCATTTTGAGTTTGCGCCAACAAAATACCATCGGTCATCAGCTTAATGGAAGCTGTAGCGCTAGATTTGTCGCTAAATCTAACTTGGAAACCAACATCTTGGCCCAATGGTGTTCCTAATTCTTGGGCAATTCTTTTCGCTGTGGCAGTTGCAGCAATTCGTCTAGGTTGGGTATGTCCAATTAGACGATTAGTCTGATTCATTCGTCCACGACCGATAGACAAACAAATTTTTGGTAATTGAGTTGTTTTACCCGAGCCAGTCTCTCCACAAACAATCACTACCGGGTGGTCTTTAATTGCCTGCGCAATGATAGCTCTTTGGCCACTGACTGGCAAAAGTTCGGGAAATTCGATGTTTATGTGAGATTTTTCCAACTTTAAATACTTTTTTTAGCAATTAGAATGATAAGCGTCCTATAATTTTCGCTTATGTTGAATAATTCCTCCCAAAATTCAAATTCTGACTCGATGAACACTACTCCAGCAGAATTAGACACCTTTCCTTTCGTGAGTTGGTTAAGGACTGTTGCACCTTACATTCACTCATTTCATGGTAAGACTTTCGTAATTGCCTTCGCGGGTGAGTTAGCGACAGATAGTGAATTAGAAAACTTGGTAGAAGACATTGCCATGCTGCATGCGATGGGTATGCGTATTGTACTAGTTCATGGCTCTAGACCTCAAATTCAGGAACAGTTAGCACTTCATTCCATTGAAGCCAGGTACGGTACAGGGCAAATGTTAGGCTATCGGATCACCGATTTGGCAACCATGGAGTGCGTAAAAGAAGCCGTTGGTGAATTAAGACTTGATATTGAGGCTTGCTTTAGTCAAGGACTTCCTAACACCCCAATGGCAGGATCAAGAATTTCTGTAATTTCTGGCAACTTCATTACAGCACGACCAGTTGGAATTGTGAATGGAGTAGATTTTGTTCATACAGGATTAGTTCGTAAAGTTGACCATGAATCGATCATGATGTCTTTAGATCATAACAAGATTGTCCTCTTATCCCCCCTCGGTTTTTCTCCGACTGGACAAGCTTTTAATCTTGCCTACGAGGATGTTGCTTGCTCGGCTGCAACAGCATTAAAAGCAGATAAACTGATTTTCTTATCAAACGTCCATGGGCTAAAAGATGAATTTGGAGAACATATTGCTGAAATATCATTACCCCAACTCACGCCGATGCTCGGACCAGACGGAATGGAGCCTGGAGAACTGAGATCTTTATTACACACGGCAGTTAAGGCAATTAAGTTGGGTGTTAACCGTGTTCACTTGTTACCACATAATCGAGATGGTGCAGTGCTTGAGGAACTCTTTACGCACGATGGCATTGGCACAATGGTTGTTGCATCAGATATCGAAAACCTCAGAGAAGCTACCATAGATGATGTTGGCGGAATTCTCCAAATTATTTCTCCATTAGAAGATGAAGGTGTTCTCGCGCCGCGTGGACGTGATGTGATCGAAAGGGATATTTCCTCCTTTTCCGTAATTGAACATGACCATGTTATCTTTGGTTGTGCTGCCCTATTTCAATTTTCAGGTGGTTTAGGTGAATTAGCGTGTTTAGCTGTTGACCCGGACACACAAGGGACAGGCGACGGCGAAAGATTATTGAAAAGGATTGAAGCACGGGCTAGGGAAATTGGCATCAAACGACTCTTTGTCCTCACAACAAGAACAGAACATTGGTTTTTAAAACGTGGATTTATCAAGAGTTCCGTTGACGAACTCCCGAAGGAAAGAAAATCGCATTACAACTGGGATCGTCGATCCATGGTTTTAATCAAAACGCTTTAAAAAACTCTTTAAAACATTACCGAGGTTAATATGACAAGAATGGTCAAGTGTATCAAGTTAGGCAAAGAAGCAGAAGGTTTACAATTCGCACCTGTTCCCGGAGACTTGGGGAAAAAGATTTGGAATACTGTTTCTAAAGAAGCTTGGGCAGATTGGTTGAATCACCAAACAATGCTAATTAACGAAAATCGTTTGAATATGGCCGATGCAAGAGCGCGTCAATATTTACTCAAACAAACAGAACAGTATTTCTTTGGCGATGGCGCAGATCTTGCGACAGGATACGTCCCACCATCAAACACCTAAGAGATAAAAACAACTCTTAGTTGTTTTTATCTTTACCGAAATGGACAGTTTGCACTTTTTCATCTATTGGTACTAGAAGAGTATCTGCAGACTGCATTGCAAAAATTCCACTACAAATCACTCCAGGTATTTGATTTAATTCGGTTTCTAGCTCTAAGGGTTGATCAATTACGAGTCCTGTAACATCTAAAATCCAAGCCTGATTATCAGTAACAAAATTTTGCTTGAGGTCCGACTTCACTTTACGTAATTCAACCTTGCCACCGATAGATTCCAAAAATCTCTGAATTTGTGCACTAGCCATTGGAATCACTTCCACCGGCAAAGGAAATAGACCAAGAACACTTACAAGTTTTGAAGCATCACAAATACAAATAAAGTGATCAGCCAAAGAAGCGACAATTTTTTCCCTAGTTAAAGCTCCCCCGCCCCCTTTAATCATGTTTCCATGAGGATCAATTTCATCGGCTCCATCAATATACAAAGGTAAGGATTGAACTTGATTAGCATCAAATACCTTAAAACCTCTGTCTTGCAAACGCTGAGTAGTTTTGTCAGAACTAGAAACAACTCCTTGAAAATAGCTAGCATGAGCTTGGAGTTCATCAATCAAAAAGTTAACCGTAGATCCTGTCCCCATACCAATCAACGATTGAGGAGGTAGTAAATTTAAGATTTCTTGAACTGCAGCCTTGGCTACTAATTGCTTTAATTCATCTTGAGTCATCATTATTACCTTTTTTTATAGTAACTATTTTAACTTTCTCGGATAGGAATTCATTAATATTGGGTAAAATAAGTTTATGAATTTACTAGATCAATTAAAGAAAGTGACCTTTGTGGTTGCCGATACGGGCGATTTTGAGCGGATGAAAAACTTCACGCCAAAAGACGCCACTACCAATCCTAGCTTGATTTTGAAGGCAGCTCAACTCCCTGCGTATCGCTATCTAATTGATTCCATCATCCAAAAACACCCAAATGCTGATACCAATCAACTGATTGACCACTTATTAGTTGCTTTTGGTGTTGAGATATTAAATATTATTCCGGGGCGAGTTTCTACTGAAATTGATGCCGAACTCTCCTATGATCTTGAGTCTTCCGTTGCCAAAGCTCGTCAAATCATTGACCTTTATAAAGATGTAGGAATTGATAAAGATCGAATCTTAATTAAAATTGCAGCGACTTGGGAGGGGATACAGTCAGCAAGGATACTTGAGAGTGAGGGTATTCACTGTAATCTAACCTTAGTCTTTAATCTGATGCAAGCTGCTACCTGTGCTGAAGCCAAGGTGAAGTTAATTTCTCCTTTCATAGGCCGCATTACTGACTGGCACAAGAAAAATTTAGCTGACAATTGGGATGAGCCTACCATGTCAGGCCTAAATGATCCCGGGGTCTTGTCGACATCTAAAATCTATAATTACTTTAAATTTTTTGATATTCGAACTGAAATCATGGGTGCAAGTTTCAGAAATATTGAACAAATTCAAGCACTAGCAGGTTGTGATCTATTAACCATTAGCCCCGAATTACTCGAGCAACTCCAACAAACTCAAGGTGAGTTAAAAACGCAATTAAGTTTTTTAAAAGCTAAAGGAATGTCTTTTGACTCTCTCAAATGCGATGAAGTTTCATTTCGAAATGAGATGAATGATGATCCTATGGCCTCAGAAAAATTAACCGAAGGAATTCGAAATTTTATTGCTGACACAAAGAAACTAAAAGAGTTGTTAAGTTCTTGGCAAGAAAAATAACACCACTATCATTTTTATTTGGGCAATCTCTGTCGTAAAGCCTCGTACAAACAAACCCCGCTAGCAACAGAGACATTTAAACTTTCAACACCGCCTGACATGGGTATGTTCACTAGTTCGTCACAGGTTTCCTTTGTTAGTCTTCGCATGCCTTCACCCTCGGCACCCATCACAAGTGCAATAGGACCCGTCAGATCATGTTCATAAATCGTTTTGGGTGCATCCTCTGATGTGCCGATAATCCAAACACCAAGCTCTTGTAATTCTCGCATCGTTCTTGCTAAATTAGTCACAGCAATAAACGGCATTGTTTCCGCAGCCCCACTCGCAACTTTACTCACCGTAGCATTTAATTGGGCAGAGCGGTCCTTTGGCACAATAATGGCATCCGCTCCAGCACCATCAGCAACCCTTAAGCAGGCGCCTAGATTATGCGGGTCTGTAACGCCATCTAAAATCAAAAGTAATGGCTTTTTGTTGCCGAGTGAATCCATCAATTCTGGTATCGTTCTAGCCATTGATGTGGGCTCTGCAAAAGCTACAACACCTTGGTGCCGATCGTGTCCTGCTAGTTGCCGTAGACGCTCAGTATCAGCTTGATGAAGTTTTCTTCCTAGCAACTCATTGGCTACCTCGATAAAATCTTTCATCCTACGATCTCTTCTAGAAAGATCATAGTAAACAGTTTTAAGACTATCCGGAGCCTGGCGAATTCTTGAAATTACCGCATGAAATCCTACTAAAATTTGCTGACTCATTAACGTCGACTCCGGGTTTTACGTGAGGAAGTTGATAAGCTCTCAGGTTTGTCCAAGGTGACTAAGGGACTTTTCGAATTGCTCTTCGATTTAGATTTGTTACCACCTTTGGCAGCAGCCGATTTTTTTGATGCTTTCGATCTTAAAGGCTGTGGTGCCTTTTCTGGTGGTCTCGTGTGTTTAGACGCTGCTTTTTTTTGCGGTCTACCCGTATCATCCATCGTAAGGATTGGTGAATAGCGCCCTCTATCTTGACTATTTTTAACTAGACTAAATTCAATTTTTCTAGCATCTAAATCTACCCTACTAACTAAGATATGCACTCTGTCACCGATTCGATAGCGAATACCAGTTCTCTCGCCGCGCAACTCTTGCCGAGCTTCGTCATACTGAAAATAGTCGCCACCTAGTTCAGAAATATGTATTAAGCCTTCAACAAATAAGGTTTCTAGCTGGACAAATAGTCCAAAGGTCGTAGCTCCAGTTATTGTTCCGGCAAACTCTTGACCTAAGCGATCACGCATAAAGTAGCATTTCAACCACGACTCAACATCTCTAGAAGCTTCATCCGCTCTTCTTTCGTTAGCTGAACAGTGAACCCCTAATTGTGCCCACGCAGCCATGTCAACACCATCACTAGCTGTTTTTCTACGCGGCTTAGTTCCTACTTCATTCGAAATATCGATAGCAATTTGTTGTTTTACTTGCGCAACATTGACCCTTCCTGGTCCCTTTCTTGGCATTGCCAAATTAAGAGGAACGTCTTCTGGAATAGATGGCTTATAGTTTTTCTTTGCCAAAATTGCTTTAATTGTTCTATGGACAAGTAAATCTGGATAACGACGAATCGGGCTTGTAAAGTGTGTATAAGCTGGATAGGCCAATCCAAAATGGCCCAAGTTCTCTGGTTGATAAACAGCTTGTTGCATAGATCGAAGTATCACTGTTTGCAACATGGAGGCATCTGGTCTTGGTTTAATCGATTGAATTAATTTTGCATAATCCATCGGATGCGGTTTAGTGCTTCCCTCTAAAGTTAACCCTGAAGATCTCAATACGTCCCTTAAAGCGTTAACCTTTTCAATTGTTGGTTCTCCATGGACCCGAAATAAACTCGAATGATTTTTAGCGCCAATGAAATTTGCTGCACATACGTTCGCTACTAACATACATTCTTCAATTAAACGGTGAGCGTCATTACGTGTTCTCGGTTCAATTCGTTCAATCTTCCCAAACTCATTACTGATAATCTGCGTCTCGGTTGTATCAAAATCGATTGCTCCTCTTTTCTCACGAGAGCCTTTTAACACATGGAACAGTTTATATAAATTCTGTAAATGGGGCTTTAAATTTGCATACTTCGTTGCTTCAGGCCCACTCGTATTACTTAAAATTTCCCAGACAGTATTGTATGTAAAGCGTTGCACTGAATGCATGATCGCTGGGTAAAATTGATAAGCTAAAATTTGCCCTTTATGATCAATAATTGCATCACTCACCATACAGAGGCGATCAACGGACGGCTTTAAAGAACACAATCCATTAGAGATTTTTTCAGGCAGCATCGGAATGACTCTTCTAGGGAAGTAGACGGATGTGCCACGTCTTATTGCGTCAGAATCTAAAGGGTGTCCTGGCTTAACGTAGTGCGAAACGTCTGCAATCGCAACAATTAATCGAAAGCATTTCGACCCTTTATAGTTGGTTGGCTCACAATAAACTGCGTCATCAAAGTCTCGTGCATCTTCACCATCAATAGTTACTAATGGAATATCTCTTAAATCTACCCGACCTTCTAAATCTGATTCTTGAACTTCGTCTGGGAGTGCTGAGGCTTCTTTGACTGTTGCTGGTGAAAACTCGTGGGGAACGCCGTACTTTCTAACAGCAATTTCGATTTCCATTCCTGGATCATCTATGTCACCTAATATCTCAACTACTCGGCCGACAGCTTGGCGGTAACTATCAGGGTAATCAATGATTTCTACGCTTACGACCTGCCCCATCTTGGCATTCATATAACCTTTGGGGGGTATTAAAATATCATGAGATATTCTTTTATCCTCTGGCGCCACAACTAGGACGCCATTTTCATTTAAGAGTCGTCCAATTACGAATCGATTTGCTCTAAGTACCACTTCTGAAATTTGTCCCTCAGGCCTTCCCTTACGGTCAGTGCCTGCAATTCTGACGATGACTCGATCGCCATGCATGACACGTGCCATTTCTCTTTCAGAAAGAAAAATATCCAACTGTCCGTCATCTGGAATAACGAATCCAAAACCATCTCTATGACCTTGGACTATTCCAGTTCGTTCGTCTTTTTTTTCTTTCAAAGGATTGGATTGTTTTATCATGAGTTCCTATTTCAAATTTCTATACTAGTTACGATAATAACAACTAATTTAACTCATTTCGGAGAACATTTAAAATTGTCGGAAAAAACACGCATCATAGTTGACACCAACATATTACTCGACATTATTTATTTCGAAGATCCCCATGTTGAAGACCTTAAAAAAGCAATTGAAAATGGTCTTTTAGAAGCGTGGTCTTGTAACTTGATCTGGGAGGAGTTTCTTGATGTGATGCGTCGGCCCGCTTTTTTCAGAAATGAAGAAACTTATCAAAAATTGATTGAAAAAGCACTGACATATTTTCAATTTGAGGCCTGTAAAATACCACCTTCACCCTATAAATGTAAGGATCCAGACGACCAAATCTTCATTGATTTAGCTGTAATAAAAGCCCCCTGTTGGTTAATTAGTCGAGATCTTGAGGTATTAAAGCTAGCAAAAAAATTAAAACTAGTTAATGTCGAAGTAACTTCAAATAAGAAAACAAAACTTTCGTCAACTCCCCCATGGTAAAGGCTCATTCTGATGGCCTAAGATATTCACAACTTCATACGCTATAGATATATACTATTTACAAATGCCGCTAGTTTATGATGCAGTACCTACCAACTTATATTAGAATTTTTTATGCCTAGAATTCAATGGATTCCAGTAAATTTGAATGATCAAAGCCAAGAGCCTATGAACATTACCTATTTTGCTCCGGAACCTGCTTTTGCCTATTACCTTAAACAAAGAAAAGATTCTTTGCTAATGAAATGCCCAGCATTTTCTGAGCAGCTAAAAAATACTTATGTGATTAAAAGTCCCTATGACATCTCATTTAAGTTTGATAATGAATCAAAAAAATTAAAAACGGCCAAAACTAGCCAAGAGTTTTACAATGAAAATATCAGTTTTAGACTGTCAGAAACAGACCCTATCATCGTCCATTTCTTTCCACGTTATCTCTTTTTAACAGATAGTAAAAGCCCCCTTCAAATCATTCAAATGCCACTACTTCTTCAACCATCCAAGGTTGGAATGGTTGCAGGTACATTTGATATCTCTAAATGGGTTCGCCCCATTGAATATGCCTTTGAAATATATGACGAGAACCCTATTCATATTAAGCGTGGAGATCCCTTATTTTTAGTTAAATTTGTAACTTCAGAAAATACGCCGATTCATTTAGAAAAGGGACTTATGAATGCAGACATTCTGGCTTTGACTAAAAATTGTATAAAAGTCAAAAAACTTATTCCTCAAATGAATTTAAAAGCACTTTATTCAATGAGTGAAGAGTATGTCAATTTGATGCAAGACAAGATCTGGGAAGATAAATCCTGATTCCCAAATGAGCTTGTATCAGATCTACGCGTCAATTTGGTCTGGGGACTGAATAACTTTTCCTAAAATTAGATGGTTATCCAATTTTAGGAAATAGTTGTTTAATTGTTATTTCCGAGCATTACTTTTTAAATGGATGTCGAAGCAAGATTGTCTCATCTCGATCTGGTCCAGTTGAAACCATATCAATCGGTGTTTGACTAATTTCTTCCACACGCTTCAGGTAAGCCTGAGCTTGGGGCGGTAATAAATTCCAATCCGTAATCCCTACTGTACTTTGAGTCCAACCTTCAAAGTACTCATATACAGGAGTACAGTTTGCAACTAACTCTGCCCCTCTTGGCAACACATCCCAAAACTTACCATTGAGATCATATCCAACGCATAATCCGATTTGTTCAAGTCCATCTAAAACATCTAGTTTAGTCATACACAAACCATTAACACCATTGATTTGTATAGAGCGCTTCAATGCTGCTGCATCTAACCAACCAGTTCTTCTTGGTCTACCCGTTACAGAACCAAACTCTTTTCCAACCTCTGCCAAACGAATACCAATTGGGCTATTTTTCTCAAGATTATCGTGATCATAAAGCTCACTTGGGAAAGGTCCTGCGCCAACTCTTGTACAGTATGCTTTTGTAATCCCTAAAATGTAGTGCAGACTACTTGGTCCAACTCCAGAACCTGCTGCAGCATTACCAGCAACACAATTACTAGACGTAACGTACGGATAGGTACCATGGTCGATATCAAGCATTGTTCCTTGTGCACCCTCAAATAACAAGTTTTTACCAGCACTTTGAGCTGCATATAACTCACTCGAAATATCAGATACCATCGGCTTTAATTTTTCAGCGAAACTCATCGCCTGATCATAAGTAGTTTGATAGTCGACTGGTGCTACACCATAGTATTGCGTCAAACAAAAATTATGAAACTCTAAGATTTCTTTTAATTTTTTTGCAAAATCCTTTGGAGAAAACAGGTCTTGGACGCGAAGTGCTCTTCTTGCTACCTTATCTTCATAAGCAGGTCCAATTCCTCTACCAGTAGTACCAATTTTTTCCACTCCACGCTTAACTTCACGGGCTTGATCAATAGCAACGTGATAAGGAAGTATTAAGATCGCTGCTTCAGAGATTTTTAAACGAGAACGAACATCAAGTCCTGCAGTTTCAAGTTCACCAATTTCCTTAAATAAAGCTTCAGGAGATAGAACAACACCATTACCAATATAACAAACCACTTCAGGATGCATAATTCCTGAAGGAATCAATCTCAAAATTGTTTTTTTTCCACCGATAATGAGAGTGTGCCCAGCATTATGCCCGCCTTGAAAACGAACTACGCCATGAGCATGATCAGTCAGCCAATCTACAACTTTCCCTTTACCCTCATCTCCCCACTGAGTCCCTATTACAACAACATTCTTACCTAAATTTAACTGTTCCATGTCAAGTGTTTGCTCTTTCGTTCGGTGATCGCCATTATTTAATGGCCAATGTTACATTTTACTGTGTTGTGCAGCGGATTAAACAGAAACAACTTTCCAATGACTTCCTTCCAGGATCAGCTTTCGATCAAATTCATAAATCGACTCTGAATGGGGCTCCTCAGAAAAGTTTTGAATAACGACTTCTCCTGACTTTCTTAATTCACTAATTGCGTCTCTTAAGTCTTGACGGTTATCCCAAGGGGCACTAATTGCCCTCAAAGCAAAATCAAGTTTAGAAACATTGCTCAAGGCAAACAAATCTAAAGAAAAACCTGTTGCAGCTCGGTCCCTGCCAAAAGCACTGCCCACTTGGTCGTAGCGTCCACCTCTAGCAATTGCGACAGGATAATTATCCACATAAGCTGCGCACATCAAACCAGTATGGTATTGGAATCCATCTAAATCAGCCAAATCAATATTCAATTGGGTTTCGGGACGAATCAGATGAATGATCTGACAAAATTGTTCTAAAGCATTAATTGCATCATTAAAGATTGAAGTATTTGGTAATACCTCACGGGCTTGAGCAATCACTTTAAATGCCTCGCCACTAAGTTCCAATAAAGAATGAAGCGTTTTAAACTTTTCCTCGCTCCAATTTGCACAAAGTGTTGTGAGTAATTTTTTGTTTTTAGCTTGTAATGCACCATGTAGGGATTGGACATCTTCGGTTGACATCGCAACATCTTCCAAAATCGCCTTCAAGATTCCGGCATGACTTAAATCAAGAGTGATCGTACCAACATTTGCACAATTCAAAGCGTCTAACATCAACGATAGAATTTCAATATCGGCCTCAATCCCAGGGTGTCCATAAATCTCAACGCCAATTTGTAATTGTTCTCTTGAAAAAATGCCTGGCACAACCTTTGTTTGTAATGTAGTACCCGCATAGCAAAGACGACTAACCCCAGTTTGATTGAGAATATGAGCATCAATTCTAGCAATTTGAGTAGTCATATCCGTTCTAAGGCCTAAAGTTCTTCCGGATAACTGATCAATTAATTTGAAAATTTGTAAGTTCATATCACTACCACCAGCAGTTAATAATGACTCTAAATACTCCAACATGGGTGGGATAGTTAACTGATATCCATAAGATTTAAAAACACCGAGCAAAGTACCTCTAAGGTACTCTACTTTGAAAGCCTCAGAGGGCAAAACATCAGAAATATTTTCTGGCAATAACCAACGATTAGTCATTCTATTTAATTATATTATTTACTTTTTTTCATGAATTTTAAAAATTCATTATTAGGTTCGAGAACCATTACGTCCTTTTTATCTGTAAAGGTGTTTCTATAAGCCTCTAAAGAACGATAAAATTGGGCAAACTGAGGGTCACGGCTGAATGCTTCATTATAAATTGCATTTGCTTTAGCATCGCCTTCACCTTTGATTTTTTGCGCTTCACGGTAGGCCTGGGCAAGAATAACATCTCTTTGACGTTCAGCGTCAGCTCTAATTTTTTCAGACTCCGCTGCTCCCGTAGAGCGTAATTCGTTAGCAACCCTCTTACGCTCAGCCTCCATGCGACGATAAACTGAGTCACTAATTTCAGCTAACAAATCGACTCTTTTTAAACGAACATCTACAATCTCAATCCCGATTTCACGCGTATCTTCGATTACTTTTTTCTTAATTCCTTGCATCACTTGTTCACGTTGCTCAGAAATCAACTCACGAACAGTTCGTTTTGTAAACTCTTCATTCAGCGCAGATTTGACAAGTTGAGATAGTCTATCTTGAGCTAATCTTTCATCACCTTTAAAACTAATGAAAAATTTTCTAGGGTCAACAATTCGCCATTTCACATAAGAGTCTACTAAAAGATTTTTCTTTTCAGATGTGATAAAACGTTCTGCTTCAGGGTTATCAATCGTCATGATTCGGCGATCAAAAAATAATACGTTTTGGAGAGGTGATGGGAGTTTTAAACTTAATCCAGGCTCTTCAATAACGCGTTTGATTTCACCAAAGGAAAAAACAACTGCATATTTGCGTTGGTCTACGACAAACAACATAGAGTTGATTAAATAAAGTACGCCCAATAATAGAGCTGCAATCGGAAATAGTTTTTGGTTCATTTTTTTATCTCAATTTCTCTCACGACTGCGAAAAAGATCGCGTTTGTCTGAATTTGAATTTCCAGGCGCAGATGGTACAACACCTGATGGAGCATTGTTTGTAGAGTTTAAAGGGACCGTAATTGATCCACTTGGGGGTTGAACAGCTGAGTTTGGATTCAATGCGCCAGGTCCTGCTGGCGTATTTGCATCTCTAGGAGAAGCTTGCTGTATCAACTTATCGAGTGGTAAATATAACAGTTGATTGCTTGAATGCGTATCAACGATTACTTTAGTTACACTTTGATAAATCTGTTGCATTACATCAATGTACATCCGATCACGGGTAATTTGTGGGGATTTAGAGTACTCGGCATAAATTTGTTTAAACCTTGATGCATCACCCTCAGCGGTTGCTACTACCTTTGCCTTGTAACCTTCAGCCTCTTCAATTAATCTACCTGCAGCACCCTTTGCGCGAGGCACAATATCGTTGGCGTAGGCTTGACCTTCATTTTTTTGACGCTCTTGATCTTGACCAGCTTTCACAGCATCATCAAATGAAGCTTGCACCTGCTCTGGCGGTTGAACGTTTTGGACGTTGACACTTGTAATAAAAATACCAGTCTTATAGCTATCCAAAATAGCCTGAATTGAACTAGCTAAATCGATACCGATGCGTTCTCTACCAACATATAAAACATCATCCATTTTACTTTTACCAACAATTTCACGAATAGATGTTTCTGCTGCCTGAACAACCGCTGCATCAGGATCCCTATTTAAAAATAAATAATCTGTCGGATCTTTCAATCGATATTGAACAGCAAATTTCACGTCAATAATATTTTCATCCTCAGTCAACATTGATGAGTCTTTTAAATTCGTCGCTTGAATGACAAAAGATCTACCTATTTCTACGGACCTTACGTTTGATACGTTGACAATCTCATGAGATTGAATCGGAAAAGGCATCCGCCAGTTAATACCCGGGCGAGTTGTATCTTTATATTTACCAAACTGTAAAACTAGGCCAGCTTGTCCTTCTTGAACGATAAAAATCCCACTAAACAACCACACAACGAAAATACCTAACAAAACAATTCCTGCCCCAATTTTAGGGAAAATAAAGTTTGGTTTTTTTCCATTATTATTCGAATTATTCATGTTGCGCTTAATCCAATCCTGGGCTTTATTACCAATATCTTTAGGATTATTATTCGAATTATTTTGATTAATTGGCTCAGGACGAGAGTAGTCTTGATTACTATCAGAGGTGTTGAAATTATCGGTAGGTTTTTGATTTTTATTTCCAAATAAGCTACCTAGTTTTCGGTTAAAGTCATTCCACAATTCATCTAAATCAGGCGGCCCATCTTCAGGCCGTGGATTTGATTTTTGATCAGTGCTAGGCTTTGTTACCTTTGGAGAAGATGGTTGATCACCTGACTTCCCGGCTTCATTATTGGAGTCGTTTTCCTGGTTTAATAATGGAGTTTGTGGCTTGACTTGAACTAGTCTAAAAAGAGCCCACAAAAAACGATTACGCATTACTAGAATTTTATTCATCAAAGATTTGCTTACTGTTAAAGATTTACTTGAATTTTCGTTAAAAAACTGCGCCATTTATATATCTCTCGGTATTAAACCCTTACCAATATCACTCAGGTCATTAAAATAATCCGCTTCAGCAGGCCTGTTTTCTAGAGTTTTAGGGGCGTTAGTTGCATTTTCCATTAAATTTTCATTCTGTTTGATTTTATCAGTGTCTGAAGAAAACTGACTCAATACATTCCGTAGTAATTCTATGCCATTTCCATTTTGAGCTGATAAGTAAATTTTAGAAACACTTCCATCTTTGTGATATCGAACTTCTGGCTCTCTACCAACGTATTCCGGCAATTGGTCTATCTTATTCATTATTAAGATTGTAGGGATATTGTTTGCCCCAATTTCTTCTAAAACCTTGTTAACTTCAAGGATTTGTTCTTCTCGAACTGGGCTTGCAGAATCCACCACGTGAAGTAACAAATCAGCATGGACTGTTTCATCCAAGGTTGCTCTAAAAGCTTCTACTAACTGATGTGGTAATTCTCGAATGAAACCAACTGTATCAGAGATAACGGCGTTTCCATACTCTGGTAAATAAATTCTTCTAGTAGTTGTATCCAATGTCGCAAAGAGCTGATCGGCTGCATAAGTGCCTGCCTTTGTTAGTGCATTGAAGACGGTTGATTTCCCAGCATTTGTGTAACCAACTAAAGAAATTGAAAAAACATCTCTTTTCATTCTAGATCGTCTTTGATTCGCTTGTTGTTTTTGCAACTTACCAAGTTCAACTGAAAGTCTTTTGAAGCGATTTTCCAACATCCTACGGTCTAACTCCATTTGAGTCTCACCGGGACCGCCCCTCAAACCAATACCACCTTTTTGACGTTCTAGATGACTCCAAGCCCTAACCAGTCGTGACATCCGATACTTAACATTTGCTAACTCAACCTGTACTTTTCCGATATGACTCTTTGCTCTTTGAGCAAAAATATCTAAAATTAACCCAGTCCTGTCAATGACATGACACCCTAAGGTTCTCTCGAGGTTTCTTTGTTGTGCTGGAGAAAGTGGATCATTAAAAATCGCAATCTCAAGATCATTTAGCTCCATGAGACTTTTAATTTCTAGTGCTTTACCAGAGCCAATGAAAAGTGCAGGATCTGGCTTTTGCCTTTTGGTAACCACAATTTCAACTGGATTTGAACCGGCTGTCTGAGTTAAAAGCTTTAACTCAGACATACTTTCGGGAAAGTTTTCTTGTCCTGAATCTACACCAACAATAACTGCCCTGACTTGATCAGATTGTTTTAGAGTACTAACTTGAAACTTCCTCGTCGGGACGGAAAGTTACTGACTTTGCAGGAACAATTGTGGAAATGGCATGTTTATAAACCATTTGAGTAACTGTATTTCTTAGCAAAATGACATACTGATCAAACGAGTCAATGTTACCTTGCAGTTTGATACCGTTCACTAAATAAATAGATACTGGAATGTGTTCTTTACGGAGAGCATTAAGAAATGGATCTTGGAGGAGTTGGCCTTTATTAGTATTCATATCGCCTTTTTATATTTTTTTATTGTTAGAGTGTTTTTTTATTACTTTAAAAGATAGTGCAAATTTTACAAAGAGAAATTTTCGTGTCATTGTCACAATTTAACAGGATGATTTCCCTTTTTTAATGATAACCTATTTGTCAATTAGACTCAAGGAATGGGTTTTTACTAGAGCGGAATTCAATCCTTAGGGGGGTACCTATTAACTTAAACTCTTCCCTATAACGACCCTCTAAATAACGCTTGTAACTATCGGTAACACCGTCTAAACCATTGCCATGAATAATGACAATTGGTGGATTTGATCCACCCTGGTGAGCATATCTGAGTTTAGGTCTAAAGCGGCCCACCCTTTTAGGTTGTTGAAACTCCACTGCTTCAATCATGATTCTAGTCAATTGAGGAGTTGGCATTTTCACCATTGCAGCACTAAATGCTAAGTCTATATCTTTAAATAATTCCTTTAAGCCAAAACCTTTAATTGCAGAGATGGTGTGGACTTTGGCAAAATCTAAAAACCTTAACTTTCTGGCAATGTCAGTTCGACAAGTTTCTTTTTGGTGAGCATCTAAGCCATCCCATTTATTAACTGCTACCACCAAGGCTCTTCCAGCTTCAACAATAAAACCGGCAATATGGGCATCTTGTTCCGAAATATCCTGTTGGGCATCTAACATCAAGACCACAACATTACAATCGGCAATGGCTTGTAAAGTTTTGACAACGGAGAACTTTTCAATTGCTTCGAAAATTTTTCCTCTTTTTCTTAATCCAGCGGTATCGATTAAGGTATAGGGTTTATTACCTCTGACGAAAGGAATTTCGATAGCATCTCGGGTTGTACCAGGCATATCAAAAGCAATCACTCTTTCTTCGCCAAGCAGAGTGTTAATTAGGGTAGATTTACCTACATTGGGACGACCAACTACTGCGATACGAGTAGACCGATCTTTTTCTTGTACATCATCATCCGGTTCGGGTATTTTTAAGGTATCTAAGGCTTCATCCAACATTGCTCTAACACCATCACCGTGAGCGGATGAAATAGGAATTGGTTCACCGAGGCCTAGCTCAAAAAAATCAGAGGCAACTACGTTACCAGAAATACCCTCTGCTTTATTTACAGCCAAAATAATTGGCCTGCCTGTTTTTCTCAAAAAATCTGAAATAACCCGATCTTGGGGTGCCAAACCTAGACGACCGTCAACTAGAAATACAACAATATCAGCTTCAACGACGGCTTGTTTGGTTTGTTTAGCCATTTCTGCCAAAATCCCAGTTTTGGCAATTGGCTCAAATCCGCCTGTGTCAATACAAATAAACTCTCTTTCACCAAGACGTCCATTACCATAATGGCGGTCTCTAGTTAGTCCTGAAAAGTCAGCAACTAAAGCATCTCTAGACCTTGTTAAACGATTAAATAAGGTTGATTTTCCAACGTTGGGACGACCTACAATTGCTATAACTGGTTTCATTGAATCCTATAAGCTGCTAAAGTCCCACCTTTGGACTGAACAACTATCATTCCATTACTTGGGATTGGAGGAGCTTCGATTGGGCTACTATCCACTCTAACTCTTCCTAAAATATTACCATTATCTTGTCCAAACAGGTGTAAATACCCTTCAGAGTCACCTGCAAGAATCACTTTTCCGACCGCTAATGGCTCACCTAAATCACGCCACACCAGCTTTTCATTCCTCCAAATTTCCTGACCATTAGAAGCATTAAATGCGATTAGGTAAGATTTTTCATTAATGGCATAAACTGCGTCAGGGCTCTGAGTGGTTCCACTAAAGCTTGAAAAATCCTTTGTCCATGACATCGAAGCATTTTTAATTTCACCACAACCAATTTTTCCTTGATAGGATACGGCACACATTCTAGAGCCTAATAAGGTTGGTTTAGCAGTTACATCACTTAATCGCTCAATTTCAGAGGCACCTTTTGGAGGGGCTAATAAACTTTCCCAAATCAAATTACCATTTGTAAGAGCCAGTAAACCGTATTTACCACCTGAGAATCCCGCGAAAATAACCTCATTATTAATTGAACCCATGCTATAACTTGTTCTCAAGCTGAGGGTTGATTGTCCACGTTGATTAACCCATTTCCTTTTACCAGAGGCTGCGTCTAGTCCAATAAATCGATTATCAATAGTTCTAATTACAACAAGACCAGCAACGACCAAAGGCTCAGTCAAAACTTCAGTTGCTACAGTGGTATCCCATAAGGGTTTTCCATTTTCAGCATCGAATGCATAAACATTACCTTTAATAGACGGCACAATTACGATTTTTCCATCAGTACCAGGTCCAGCCGAAATCGTCTCTTTAATTTTTGCTTGCCATAAAGTTTGACCGGTTTGACTGTTGAATTTATAGATTTCACCTTCTGCAGAAGCAGTGTAAATAGCATTATTAACAAGTACCGGCTTAAAGCTATAAGGCATCGATTTGCCAATTGAAACTGACCAGACTTTTTGAAGGTTAATTGGATTTGCAATGGGAGTTAATTCCGCCGCTAATCTTCTCTTACTTCCTGAACATGATACTAAACTAGTAACAACTAATGTCAGGCTGAATAAAAAAACCGTTGTCTTTAAAAATCTCATCAGAACCCACCCAAGCTATCAATTTTAACTTTTAATAATCGCTGATTTTCACCAGGATTTCTCTTTTCCATTTCCTTCGTCATGGAATCTAATTCTTTGAGACCTGATTGCTTTGCTTTTTGAAGATCAAGTATCTCCCAAGCTTGCAGATATTCTTTTTTTGCTTCCTCGTTTTTATTTTGAACCAACCACAAGTCTCCTTGCCTTTCATGCTGCAAAGCTTCATAGCCAGGAGCAATTTTTTTCTTTAAGAGTTCATTTGCCTTTGCAATAGACGATTCATCTTTTTGGTCAATCAAAAGTGCAACCAATCTTAATCTTGCTAATGACTGAAAACTTTCACTTTTAGCCTTTTCCTCAACCCACTTTAACTGAGAGCTTGCTTGTTCAAAGTCCCCAATACTGTAAGCAAGATTCGCAGCAACTAAACCTGCCATTGCAGAATAAGTCGTGTTTGAAAAATTCTGCTCTAAATTTTGTGCTTTTTTAAGAACTAATGGAAAATCCGATTTGGTGGCTGCGGCAACTAATTCCTCATATTGCTGAGAAGCATCCAGTGCGACGCTTGTCTGATTTTTGTTATAAAACCAGTAAGCACCATAACCAATTATTGCAATCAAAATACCAATTGCTAACCAACGACCATAGTTAACCCAGAAGGATTTTAAGTTTTCTAACTGTTCTTGTTCTTCTAAATCTAAAGGCATAGCTATATCTTTCTTTGAAAATCCCTAATTATTTAATCACTCTGAGAAACAATGGCATCAATTACTTTATCTAGTAAATCATCCATTTGATAACTGAACTGGTCACCACTTTTTCTTAAATCCTTTAGTAAAAAGGAGTTTGTTTCTAATTCATTTTCACCAATGATCATCGCAAAGAGAGCACCACTCGCATCTGCTTTTTTCATTTGAGATTTAAAACTACTCACTTTGCCATCTGGGCTAGCATGAACCATTACATCAACTCCAGCAGAACGTAATACCTCGGCACTAACCATTGCTGGCACAACCGTTTTTCCACCAGAGTGAAGGACATACACATCGCACTGAGTTGACCGGTCTTCGACGATACCCTGTTCCTTCATCAATTCAACAATGCGTTCTATACCCATCGCCCAACCACAGGCTGGGGCTGGTTTTCCACCCATACGTTCAATTAATGGATCATATCTTCCACCACCAGCAACTGTTCCTTGAGCACCTAATTGATCGGTAATCCATTCGAAGACAGTTAGATTGTAATAGTCTAAACCCCTTACTAATCTAGGGTTGATTTTAAAAATTACATTATTTGCTTTTAATATTTCTTGTAATTGATCAAAGTGAGTCATTGACTCCTCGCCCAAGAAATCAATTAATCGTGGCGCCTGCTCCACAATTTCTTGCATCGATGGGTTTTTTGTATCAAGAATTCTCAAGGGATTTAGTTTCAGCCTTCGAAGAGAGTCCTCATCAAGCAAGGCTTGGTGAGTTTCAAAATATTCCACTAAAGCTTTACGATGCGCCAACCTCTCGGACTCATTACCAAGAGAATTAATCTCAAGTCGCAAACCTGACACACCCAAATCATCCCATAAACGTTGACTCATAAGGATGATTTCAGCGTCAATCTCTGGACCAGAAAAACCTAGAGCCTCAATGCCAAATTGGTGAAATTGACGGTATCGCCCTCTTTGTGGCCTTTCATGGCGAAACATAGGACCAATGTAATAAAGTCTACGCGGACCATCATACAAAAGATTATGCTCAACACAAGCTCTCACTACTGCTGCAGTTCCTTCGGGTCTTAAAGTAAGTTGTTCGCCATTAAGTCGATCTTCAAAAGAATACATTTCTTTTTCAACGATATCTGTTACTTCTCCAATACCTCTCAAAAAGACACCG
Source organism: uncultured beta proteobacterium (assembly GCA_903889595.1). Taxonomy (GTDB): domain Bacteria; phylum Pseudomonadota; class Gammaproteobacteria; order Burkholderiales; family Burkholderiaceae; genus Polynucleobacter. Next base: position 14,195 of record CAISYI010000203.1, on the reverse strand, counting down.
GTATTTTCCAAGATAGGTGTACGTATATTTTGATAACCATAAGTTTTGGCAAGGGTAATCAAACTTCTTTCCAGCTTTTCCCAGATATAAGAATCGACTGGTAAAAGGTCATTCATCCCTTTTACACCAACTAATTTAGAAGGTTTTGAGGGGTTTTTCTTAAGGGAATCTGGATTATTTTCTTTTAAATCTGACATTCTTTTAACTTCTAATTATTTTTTTGATGAGTATCTTTGGTGAACATATTGTTGAACAATTTGTTCAAACTCACCGAGGATATTATCCCCTCTTAGAGTCTTTGCTTTTTGTCCATCAATAAAAACTGGTGCCGATGGAGTCTCTCCAGTACCGGGTAAACTGATGCCAATGTCAGCATGTTTACTTTCACCAGGGCCATTTACGATACAGCCCATCACAGCAACACTCATTGATTCAACGCCTGGATAATCTTTTTTCCATATTGGCATTTGATTTCTGAGGTAAGACTGTATTTCAGAGGCAAGATGCTGAAAATAGGTACTTGTAGTTCTGCCACAACCAGGACATGCAATGACCATCGGGGTGAAGTGCCGCAGATTCATCGTTTGTAAAATCTCTTGGGCAACAATCACTTCATTATCTCTAGATGCGCCAGGTTCAGGAGTTAAGGAAATACGAATAGTGTCTCCAATTCCCTCTTGCAAAAGAACACTTAAAGCGGCCGTTGATGCAACAATTCCTTTACTACCAATCCCTGCTTCGGTCAGTCCCAGATGGAGAGCATTATCGCAACGCGTAGAGAGCTCTCGATAAACACTAATGAGATCCTGTACCGCACTAACCTTACAAGAAAGAATAATTTGATTACTTGGCATCCCAATTTCCAAAGCTTTTTGGGCGGATTGCAAAGCAGACTGAATAAGAGCCTCTACCATCATTTCTCGGGCATCTTTAGGTTGAGCTAGAGCTGCATTCGCATCCATCAACTGCGCTAATAAATCTTGATCAAGACTACCCCAATTAACACCAATTCGGATCGGCTTTTCATACCTAATCGCTGCTTCGATCATTTGTGAGAACTGGATATCTCGTTTGGCACCTTGCCCAACATTTCCTGGATTGATACGGTACTTAGATAAGGCCTTGGCACAGTCTGGATAATCTTTTAATAAAGTATGTCCGTTGTAATGAAAATCGCCAATCAAAGGCACCTTAACATCCATCTTATCTAACTGTTCACGGATATAAGGTACCGCAGCAGCGGCTTCCGGTGTATTCACGGTAATTCTCACGAGCTCAGAACCTGCGCGAGCAAGCTCTTTAACTTGAATTGCTGTGCCGACAGCGTCTACCGTATCAGTATTGGTCATCGATTGAACTCGAATCGGTCCATCACCACCAATCGTAACAATGTGATCCCCCCAAGACACAATCGCCTGTTGGGTTTTTTTTCTAATATAGTTGGTTAACAGCAAACTTGAATCACTCATATCAATTAAGTTTAATTTTTTTCCATCCAACGAATTTCACGCTGGGCCAAATTAGTACGATCTTGAACTTCTCCTGCTAACTGACCGCAAGCTGCCGCGATATCATCGCCACGGGTCTTACGAACTGTTGTGACCATTTTTGCATCTAATAATATTTTTGCAAATTGATCAATTCTGGACTTGGGTGATTGCTTTAATCCAGAATCCGCAAAAGGATTAAAAGGAATCAAATTTATCTTACATTTTATCGATTTTAGTAATTGAATTAACTCATGTGCGTGTTTATCAGAATCGTTAACACCATCAAGCATACAGTATTCAAAGGTTAAAAAATCTCTAGGTGCAAACTCCAAGTAACGTTTGCAAGAGTCTAACAAAACAGCTAAAGGGTATTTACGATTAATTGGCACCAATTCATTTCGTAGTGCGTCATTGGCTGCATGCAGTGAAACCGCTAGTGCGACAGGTAAGTCTTGAGACAAACGATCCATAAATGGCACAACGCCAGAGGTTGATAATGTCACTCTTCTTCTTGAGAGACCATAGGCGTTATCGTCTAGCATCAATTTCATTGCACTTAAAACAGGCTCATAATTCAATAGCGGCTCACCCATGCCCATCATCACAACATTTGAAATGACTCTACCATCTTCATGAGCCAAGGTGGTTTTGTCATAAGCATCGACTCTTTTAATAGCCTTAGGGTCATTCTTAAGGTGATGCTCTGCAAACCATAATTGACCAATAATTTCAGAAACAGTCAAATTTCTTGAAAAGCCTTGTTTACCTGTAGAGCAAAATCGACAGTTAACTGCGCAACCGGCTTGGGAAGAAACGCAAAGAGTTCCACGATCTTCTTCAGGAATATAGACCATTTCAACTGCATTACCCTCACCAACATCTAGTAACCATTTGCGGGTTCCATCTGAGGCCGTTTGATCTGAAATAACAGGCAAGGATTTAATTTCGACTAAATCCTCTAGTTGAGCACGAAAAGTTTTCGCTAAATCACTCATTTGATGAATGTCAGAAACGCCGCGTTGATGTATCCAACGCATAAGTTGCTTCGCTCTGAAAGGTTTTTCGTCCAGGCCGGCTATAAAGCTTGCCAGCCTGTCCCCGTCAAGATTTAAAAGATTAGTACGGGGTTTATTGGTCATCAATTAACGTGCGTAAACCTGCATACCTGGAAAAAAGAAGGCAATTTCTGCAGCAGCTGTATCAGCAGCGTCAGAACCATGAACAGCGTTAGCATCAATACTTTGAGCAAAATCAGCACGAATAGTACCTTTTTCAGCCTTTGAAGGATCTGTTGCACCCATTAATTCACGGTTTTTTAAAATAGCATTTTCACCTTCTAGTGCCTGAATCATTACAGGACCTGAAATCATGAAACCGACTAAATCTTTGAAAAAAGGACGCTCTTTGTGAACAGCATAAAATTGACCAGCTTCCACTTCAGATAAATGAACCATCTTTGCAGCAATAACTTTCAAACCTGCATTTTCGAAACGACTATAAATTTGTCCAATTACATTTTTTGCAACTGCATCTGGTTTGATGATTGAAAGTGTTCTTTCGATTGCCATGGGAAAAGCTCCTGATTAATATAAAAGATAACATTATACCTAGTAAATGGGTTAATAATCGGTTAAAACCCTTATAAATTAAATTAAACACATTGACAAGTAATTAACTTTTTGTAGAATAAAACCATCAATAAAGGGTTATTTTTTAAATCAACCTATTGAAATTTCGAAAAATGCCTATAATTGGCTATTAAGTGTTCATAAATACTTTTTTAAGGAGAGTTATCAAATGAGTGAATTAAATAGTTTTGGCTATAGTGGTCGTAGTGGGCTGACAGATGCTATTACTCGCAACAGAGTATTGCGTAACACCTTTGCTTTATTAGCCGTTTCCATGCTGCCAACCATGTTAGGTGCTTGGATTGGCGTTACAACAGGTTTCTCTTTCTTCAAATCTAGCCCGCTAATGGGTATGGTCATTTTCATGGCCGTCGCGTTTGCCTTCTTCTGGGGTATTGAGAAAAATAAAAACTCCGGAACTGGCGTATTACTAATGCTCGGCTTTACTTTCTTCATGGGTTTAATGCTAACTGGGTTACTTACCCACACGCTTCAGTTTAGAAATGGTGCTGAGCTAATTATGATGGCGTTTGGTTCAACCGCTCTTATCTTATTTGGTATGGCTTCATGGGCAGCAACTTCAAAATCCAATTTTGAAGGCCTTGGAAAATGGTTATTTATTGGTGTAGTGTTGATGATTCTTGCTTCAGTAGCCAATATTTTCTTGCAAATTCCAGCCCTAATGCTAACCATTATGGTTTTTGCAGTCGGAATTTTTTCAGCGTTTATTTTGGTTGATGTTCAAAGAATCGTAAATGGTGGAGAAACCAACTACGTAATGGCTACACTTTCTATTTATTTGAATGTGTACAACATCTTCACTAATTTACTCGCAATTTTCGGTATCGTTGGTGGCGATAGAGATTAAAAGACCTAACTTAAATTAAAAGCTGCTTTTCAAAAGCAGCTTTTTTTACGCCCTCTCAAAGACGGCGATTGATTCAACATGTGAAGTATGCGGGAACATGTTCATAATCCCCGCCTGCAACAACTGATATCCTGCTTGATGAACTAATACCTCAGCATCACGAGCTAGGGTTGCGGGATTACATGAGACATAAACAATTCTTTTGGGCAAGAATAATTGATCACCTTCATCTTGAGAAGAAGCTAAAGCTGCTAAGGCATTAACCAAGGTAAAAGCCCCATCTCTTGGTGGATCAATTAACCATTTACTAGCAATTCCCCAAGATTTAATGATTGCTGTTGTAACGTCAAATAAATTTGCTTGAAGCCACTGGGTATTGTGATCGACCCTATTAAGTAAAGCATTACTTTTAGCTCTTTCGAAGAGTTCATGACTACCCTCAATACCTAGCACTTGATTTGCTTTTTTTGCGATGGCCAGTGTAAAGTTACCAATACCACAAAACAGGTCTAAAACCCTCTCCTGTGGTTCAATTTCCAATAGTCTAATCGCCTTAGAAACCATCACTTGATTCATTGCGTGATTAACCTGGGTAAAATCCGTTGGATGGTAATGTAACTTCAAATCAAATTCTGGAATTGTATAAAACAACTCGCCCTCTAACGGATAAAAGGGTTTAGTCGTTTCAACACCCTGGGCTTGAGTCCAAATCCATAAATTGTGCTCATCAGCAAACTGCTTAATAAGCGATTCGTCTTTTACTGTAAAAGGTAATAAATGTCTAATTACCATCACTGAATTTCTGATAGAGGAAGCGTCCCCTCGTGATAACTCTATTTGTGGAACACGATCCCGGATCGATAAAGCCATGACGAATTCACGAAGCGATATCAGTAAGTTTGACCACTCATTGGGTAGTATTTCACATGAAGTCATATCTGATACATATCGGTTTTGAGGTTCATGAAAACCAACCAGTACTGTACCCTTTTTAATGGAGCGATTTACAACACTTAACCTCGTACGATGACGATAGCCCCAATCTGAACTGACAATGGGACGCATAATTAATTGTGGAGTTACCCGTCCAATAAGCCGTAGGTTATCTTCTAACGCTCTTTGTTTAATGGCAATTTGGGTACGTGAATCAATGTGTTGCATAGTGCAACCACCACAATTGCCATACCATGAACACCGGGGTTTTATTCTTGAAAAAGATTCAGATTGGATTGAATTAATCTTACCTTTCTGAAACCGGCTTTTATCTTGGGTAATGGTATAGCTTACTTTTTCCCCGATCATAGCGCCATTAATAAAGACAATTTTCCCTGGAGAGTTGGGGTCATCTTCGGGTAATCTACCAATCCCATTTGCTTCTAAGTCAATCGCGTGAATTTGAACTGTCTTTTTTTGACCTTGAAGAGGACTTATTGATTTTTTTCTCAAGATAGAGCATTCGTGAAACCAGATAAATATTCCTGCCAATGGCTACCATCTGGGTTGCTAGCCTCTTGAAGTAAATTTTTCTTCACAAATTCAAGCTCTAAAAGATACTCTTCTTTCGAAAAAGCCCCTCTTAAGAGTTGAAATCGACAATACATTAAATAGGTATTTGCCACATCGGTTTCACAGTAACGGCGTATCTCAGGGAGTTTGCCATCTAAATAGGCTGGCCAAACTTGCGAACCGTCCATCCCCATCTTGCCAGGAAAGCCACAAAGTTTTGCTAGTGAATCTAGTGGAGCATTCGCTTTTGATTGGTAAAAAGCCAAAAGATCCATCAAATCTAAATGACGGAGATGATACCTAGCTATATAGTTATTGTATTTAAACTCTTTAGAATCATAATCTTGACTCTCGCCCATTTCCCAAAACCTAGAAGCTGTTACTTGATTAACTAAGGCTCTGTAATTTAAAACGGGTAAATCAAATCCAGACCCATTCCACGACACAAGTTGAGGCGTATACCGGTCAATTAGTTGATAAAACTCCTGAATAATTTCACCCTCAGTGCTATCAATTTTTCCAATCGTACCGACCTTAAATTGAGGAATTCCATCTTTAATGGTTCTACGAATAACGCAAGAAATCGCCACTATTTTCTGTAAATAAAGAGGGAAGAAATCATTTTGCCCTTTCTCAAGTCTTTCTTGCTTTGCAACTTCAACAACTTGTTGATCTGATAAATGCGCATCATAATTTCCAAGACGACGAAGACCAGAAGCATCTGGAATTGTTTCTATATCAAAAACAAGGATCGTTTTCATCGTTGAAGTTAATTTTCAACAAAATAACTACTAGGGTCTATGGGTTTACTATTTTTACGTAACTCAAAATGTAGCTTGACCTTATCAGATTCAGAATTACCCATTTCAGCAATTTTTTGACCACGCTTAACTGTATCGCCCTCTTTGACGAGTAAAGTTTTATTATTTGCATAGACTGTAACGAAACTATTGTTATGGTTCAAAATAATTAAATTTCCGTAGGTGCGAAGATTGCTACCTGAGTAAATAACCTTACCATCCGCAGCAGCCAAAATTGGATCACCCAATTTTCCAGAAAACTCTACACCTTTATTCGAAACTTCATTAAATGGAGTAATGACTGGTGAATTAGTAGGTTTTAATAATTTAAAACCACTGTCCGTTATCGTTGCGGGCTTAGAAGTATCAGGTTTAGGCTCATTTTTCGACTCAGGTTTCACAGCTTCCCGGGGATTATTCTTTTGAGTCATCGGCTTAGGTGCAGCAATGGGAGTAACTTTTACACTTGGGTTTGGATTGACTAAAGTTGCATTAGCATTACTTGGGTTTGAGCTTGAACTTGAACTAGTTGTTCTATCTAAAATGGGAGCCGGTTTACTCGCAGAACAGCCAATTAAGTAAATAAGTATTAGCCCCGTTGCTAATAGCAACAATGCTCTTGAAAAAACAATATTAGAAAAAAAAGTTTTACTTCTAGGTTGTTGTAAAAGAAGATTATTTCTATACATACTTAGATTGTTCCTGTTTGTAACGGCACAAAAAATACTTCATCCATCGTCGTTCTTTGATAACGCATGGAACTTAGTCTTTCGACTAAAAGTAATTGTTGTTGGTTATCACCCTTTGCAACTGGTGCTATCAATTTTCCGCCAATCGCCAATTGCTCAAGCAGTGGATCTGGAATCCCCAAACCAGCCGCGGCAAGGATAATGCTATCAAAAGGTGCCGCCTGAGGAATACCTTTATTACCATCATCAAAAATTAATCTTAAATTTGAAATCCTGAAAGGTCGCAAATTCGCTCTGGCATTCTCATGGAGGGAACGAATTCTCTCTACGGAATAGACTTCATCGGATAACAAACTAAGAACGGCAGCTTGATATCCACAACCGGTACCAATCTCTAATACACGTCCCATTTTCGTTTGTTTTTGCATAAGTGCTTGAATCATCTTTGCAACAACTGATGGTTTTGATATGGTTTGTTCCCGACCAATTGGCAAGGATGAGTCTTCATAGGCTTGGCCTTCCAATGCTGGCTCAACAAAGACGTGCCTAGGGACAGTTGCCATCGCTTGTAAAACTTCATGATGGGTAATTCCAGACATTGCAAGCCTTTGCGCCATTGAGCGCCTCGCAGCATCTAAATGAGTCCCGTCTTGTTTCACCACAGTCTCTAGCCTTGATTCCAAGTAGATTGCATCATCTTCAAACGTCTTTCTTCATCAGACAAATTGAGCTGCAGTGGTGTGATTGAAACATAACCTTGATTAATTGCATGAAAATCGGTGCCATCTGAAGCATCTTTCGCTTCACCAGCTGCACCAATCCAATAAATCTTATCGCCCCGCGGGCTGTTTTGCTCAATAACTGGCTGGGAAGGATGGCGATTACCTAATTTTGTCACTCTCCACCCCTTAAATTGTTCATAGGACAAATTAGGAAGATTCACATTTAATAAAGGGGCATGTTGAGTATGTTCGTTTTTTAAACCCGACTGAATTGCATGTGCCACGATATCGTGAGCAACTTTAGCAGCATCTTCAATTTTAGCCCAGCCACGATCAATTTGAGAAAACGCAATACCAGGAACGCCAAACATTACTCCTTCAATTGCCGCAGCAACTGTACCTGAATATAAAACGTCTTCACCCATATTTTCACCCTGATTGATACCAGAAATAACGAAGTCGGGCTTTTCTGGCAAAAATCCTGTCAAGGCTATATGAACACAATCAGTTGGTGTGCCATTAACAAATATAAATCCATCACGATCACCGCCTGCCACACGATGAACCGTTAAGGGTCTCGAAAGTGTCAGTGAATTGGAAGCGCCACTATGATTCTGCTCAGGCGCAATGACTGTCACTTTTCCAAGAGAGCGCATTGCCTTGACAAGAGCAAGAAGCCCCGGAGCTAAATATCCATCATCATTCGAAACTAGTAAGTGCATAGTTATATTATCAACTAAAGTTGCCTTTTTATAAAAAAAATTAAGATATTTTTTTTAGTTCGTTGGAAATTTGTAAGAAAAATTAATTATCTTTTTGACTTAGAGTAATCCTAACCATAGGATCACCTTGATTGACTTGCTCACACTCAATTTGAATATCAACAAGAGTATCCAAAAATGAGGAGGTGTTGATAATCCCTTTTGCTTTTAAGGTAATTTTTCTCACTAAATTATTCCCAATGTCTTTTTCTTGCATTAAGGCGGCCTCAGAACTGGCTTCTAACCAATCCAAGGACTTTAGTTGCTTAGATTTTTTAATGGTTATTGCTGTAGCTGCCATACAGGCCGCAATTTCTGGGCGCTCACCTTGAATGATAAAGTTTTTGAACTCTTTCGACGTTTGCATTGAAACCGGAGCTCCTCTAGCAATAGCGTGACCATAACTTAAGGAAAACAAACTAACCATTAGAACTTTTAATAATTTATGCATTTTACTTTTTTCCAGCCGCGCGATTATGGTTAACCAAATTTAATTCTGACCTAATCCTCGAAATCACGGGTTCTTGATTCACCAATAAATAACTATTCTCCCAAGCTTTTACATTTCCTTGACCATAAATCCACTCAATAAAGCGAATTGTATTTTCAAGATCAAGCGATTTATTTTGATTTTTTTGCAAGAGTACATAGGAGACTCCAATTATGGGCCAACTATTTTCCCCAGATTGATTTGTGAGCATTTGATAAAAGTTAGGACGACTCCAAATCGCCTTCTTAAAAGCTGACTCAAAAGTGGTTATAGAAGGATACACGTACTGACCGTCAGCATTTTTGAGTGTGACTATACCTAAACCGTATTTTTGCGCATTAGAGTATTCAACATAACCAATCGCGCCGGGGGTCTGTGAAACCTTCTGAGCTATGCCATCATTTCCTCTGACACCAACCCCCACCGGCCAAATGATTCGAGAACCAATACCTAGAGTTTGTTCCCAAACTGGACTCACTTTAGATAAATAATTTGTAAAGGTAAAACTTGTACCCGATGCTTCCTCCCGATGAATCACCTTAATTGCAAGATTTGGAAGTTGAATTTCTGGATTTATTTCTACAATACGTGGGTCATTCCAATTTGAAATTTTGCCCAAAAAAATATCGGCTAAAACTAGTCCAGAAATTTTAATGCTTACTTTATTTAAATTTGGGACATTGATAACTGGCAAAATACCGCTAGCAACAAGGGGTAATTGCAACAAATTAGCTTGATTTAATTCAGATTCTGTCAAAGGGATGTCTGTTATTGCAAATTCGATTGTATTAGCGGTAATCCTTTTAATACCCTCTCCAGAGCCCAAGCCTTTATAAACGACCGTGGGATTTCCTTTAATTGAATATTCATTTAACCAAGCGTTCATCACAGGTAAGGGAAAAGTAGCTCCTATCCCTAAAACCTCAGCTGAAGCTTCAACAGTATTAAACATGAGTAAAGCAAGGAAAAGTAAACGTTTCATAAGTTAAAAAACACAATCGTAATATTTGATGGCTACCATATTAATATATCTTAGTTCTATTAAAGTAAAGTTTCCCTACGGTTAATGAGGGTAACTATTTTTTATTCCTATTTAATCGTTGATTTTGTTAACCATTCGTCTTGATGAAAAACCCTTTCAAAAGTTATTTTTGTGTCAATTTAGGATTAATTATTTGTCTATTACATTTATCGACTGCAATAGCTCAAACTCCAAAAGATAATTTAAAACCGATGACACAGGTCATCACGAATAGCGATTTAAGCCCCCTAGAAGAAGGTAGCAATTGGAGTTTTCATGGTCAAGCCACTTACGTGAACCAGTGGCATCCGGCTTTTAGAGCACCATATACGGGACAAAACAGTTTAGAGCCTTCGAGTATTAGCGCCCAAACCAGTGACTTTACCCTTTATATAGGTCGAAAATTGTGGAGTGGTGCAGAGTTTTACTTAAACCCCGAAATTGATCAAGGTTTTGGTTTTAGTAATACCCTAGGGTTAGGCGGATTTTCTAGTGGAGAAGCATATAAAGTGGGCTCTCAAGATCCCTATTTCCGACTTCCCCGCGCTTTTCTTCGACAAACGATTGATCTGGGTGGTACTCCCGTTGAGATTGAGGATGGCCCTAATCAAATCCAAACTAGGACCACAGAAAACAATGTGGTTATAACCCTAGGTAAATTTTCTGTTGTTGATATTTTTGACACGAATAGGTATGCTCACGATCCACGGACTGATTTTTTAAATTGGACAGCTGTGGAAAATGGCGCTTTTGACTATGCTGCTGATGCTTGGGGATTCACGAATGGTTTAGCGGTTGAATGGAATCAGGACTGGTGGACTTCACGCTCTGGCTTCTTCCTAATGTCTACTTTTCCCAATTACTCGAATATTGATTTAAGTTTTAAGCAATATCAATTGATTCAGGAGTTTGAGGAACGTCATGAAATAGATGGTCGTCCAGGAAAATTTAAAGTACTCGGATTTTTGTCCCACGCCAATATGGGTTCTTATAATGACGCAGTAAGACTAGCCAACCAAAATGGCAGTAGTCCAGATACCGCATTAGTAAGGAGCTTCACTAACCGAATGGGAATGGCAATAAATTTTGAACAAGAAATCACCCCCACCCTTGGCTTATTTGCGAAAGCAAGTTTTAACGATGGGTCAAAAGAAACTTTTGATTTTACTGATGTAAATCAATCTTTTGTTCTTGGTCTTTCAATCAAAGGAAATTACTGGAACCGGCACCAAGATACTCTCGGAATCGTTCAAATTGTGAATGGATTAACGAGTGATGCAAGAAACTACTTTGGAAATGGTGGCTTAGGACCCCTGATTGGTGATGGACCCTTAGGACCCAATCAACCACCCGGCAGCGTGATGAATTATGGTACAGAGCGAATTTCAGAAATCTTCTACAACATGATCATCAACAAAAATCTTGCACTTGGCGGCGGATATCAATATGTTGTCAATCCTGCATTTAATCAAGATAGAGGTCCAGTGAATATTTTCAGTTTTAGAGGTCGGGTAAATTTTTAAGATAAAACTAAAATCAGGAATCTAGCTTCCCAAAGGTCTTCGATCCATCATTGCTCTAGCAAGAGTGCCTGCATCAACATATTCAAGCTCTCCCCCAACCGGAATACCTCTAGCAATACGGGAAATTGCAATTCCTTTTGCTTTTAAAACTTCACCGAGGTAGTGGGCTGTAGCCTCACCTTCACTGGTAAAGTTTGTAGCAAGAATTACCTCTGATACAGGATCGCGCCCATCAAAAGGTGTTAAAAAAATTCTATTCATTAGCACATCAAAGCCAAGTTCCTTAGGCCCCTGACCTTCCATTGGAGAAAGTCGCCCCATTAAAACATAGTAAAGACCCTTAAAGGAAAGGGTTTGTTCTACCATTAATTGGTCTGAGGGGGTTTCCACAATGCACAAGATTTTAGAATCTCGTCGATCATCAGAACAGGTCTTACATAACTCAAGTTCTGAGAAAGAGTTACACATCCGACAATGCCCAATATGATCAACTGCAAACTGCAGTGATTCCCCTAAAATTTGCGCTCCAGCTCTATCATGTTGTAATAAGTAGTAGGCCATGCGCTGAGCAGATTTTGGGCCAATTCCAGGCAGAACTTTGAGAGCCGAAATAAGCCTCCCTAGAGCATCTTGCTGAACTTCTTCCTGAAATTTTTTATTCATCCCAATCAATCAAAATGGTAGTTTAAAACCAGGGGGCATTGGCATCCCAGCAGTAGCGCCTGACATTCTAGATTCAGCTGCTAACTCAACATGTTTATGCGCATCAGTTAAAGCTGTAACTAATAAGTCCTCTAACATTTCGCGATCATCCATCGCACTAGGATCAATTTCCACGCGCTTCACTAAATGTTTACCAGACAAAGTAACCTTAACTAATCCACCTGCGGCTTGTCCAACAATTTCCAAAGCACTCAACTCTTCCTGAGCTTTTTTCATTTTTTCTTGCATTTGCTGAGCTTGTTTCATTAAACCCGCAATTTGACCTTTCATCATCACTATTTCCCTCAATTAATTGTTTTGAAATTTTACTTGTTATCTTTTAAAGGCCTTATGGAACCTTCAATTACTTTTACGCCAATAATATTTTGTAAATCTTGTAAATAAGGATCTTTCGTCAAAGATGCTTCAACAACTAATTGCTCGCTAGCCTGTACTTTGGCTTCCAATTTTGCAACGGTATGCTCTGATACCCCCACATCTACCTTCATTCTGACTGGTCGCTTGAAATGATGTTCAAGCGCTTCAGTTAACTTTTCGATTGAAAATGTCGTTGCAAGTTGAGGCAACTCACTAGTTAAGTGCAAATTGATGGAGTCCGGCTGTTCATTCCAAGACTTTAGGGCTGTTTGCAATGCGAACTGGCCCACCAAGCCTTTTAGTGGCAGTTTTTTAACTAAATTTTGCCATTCAGTTGGGTCCGCAATACTCTTGTTAGTAGCGGGACTAGGATCTTTAACAATAGTAGATTCAACTAGAGTTTTTTTTTGAGGCTCAGGGCTTAAGGGTTCTACTTTGCTTGGCTTACTTGGCTCTTGAAGCTTTGGAGTTGGTATCCTTGCCCCCTGAGTTGGCGCTGAATTAGTTAATCCATCATCCACTTTAAAAGCTAACATACGCAAGAGAGCCATTAAAAAACCGACCTCTTCTTCTGGTGCCATTTGCAAATCGGCTCGGCTAGTTATAGCAATTTGATAAAGAAGTTGTACCTCTTCTTTTGTAAAAGTGGTTGCCATTTTTTGAACAGCTTCTGCCTCTGGCCACTCTTGAAGTATGGAGTTTGGAATTAATTGTGCCATTGCAACTTTTTGCAAGAGAGACGCCAGATCTTGTAAAGCTACAGAAAATGACATACTCATGATTGCCATCTCTCTAGAGATGTCAACCAACTCTTGGCCATTATTAGCGGCTAAGGCGTCTAATATTCTAATTAAATAGGCATCGTCTAAAGAGCCGAGCATATTGCGAACTAATTCTTCGGTAATGCTTCCAGAAGTATAGGCAATAGCCTGATCAGTTAAAGACAAAGCATCTCGCATCGATCCTCTAGCAGATTTTGCAATGATTCGAAGAGCCTTTTCTTCAGCATTAATTTCTTCTTTTTCTAAAATACTTTGTAAATGCTGAACAATAATTGGGGATGGCATTTGCTTCAAATTAAATTGCAAACAACGGGAGAGAACTGTTACCGGAATTTTTTGCGGATCCGTGGTTGCCAAGATAAACTTAAGATGAGGCGGTGGCTCTTCTAAGGTCTTTAACATCGAATTAAAAGCATGATTAGTCAGCATATGAACTTCGTCAATCATGAACACTTTATAACGCCCACTCGTTGGACCGTAAATCGATCTTTCCAATAACGCTGCCATATCATCAACTCCACGATTACTTGCAGCGTCCATCTCTACATAATCAACAAATCTTCCGGCATCAATTTCTTGACAAACATAGCAAGTTCCGCAAGGTTTAGAGGTCGGAGCAATCACTGGGTGATCTGCTGTACCAACACAATTTAATGATTTAGCCAAAATCCTTGAAATAGTAGTTTTACCTACTCCTCGAGTGCCGGTAAATAACCATGCGTGATGGAGCCTATTTTGATCTAAAGCATGCGTCAAGGCTTTGACCACATGGTCTTGACCAACCAAGGTGCTAAAGTCGCGAGGACGCCATTTTCTGGCAAGGGCTAAACCTGCT
>CAISYI010000202.1 GCA_903889595.1 uncultured beta proteobacterium | reverse complement strand
CCTTGATCAATTGCTGATGCGTTGACTATGGCACCATTTGCAACAGTGATGTTCGTAGATGGAGTGTAATTGCCTTGAATACCAAGGTTATTGGCAACAGCCCCGCCCTGCCAACCACCCCCGATGAGAACACTTCCTCCGCCCCCACTTCCAGTTGCGTCAATACTTGCGTTGCCGGCAAGGTTTATTTGCCGCCCCAAAATTGTGACATTACCGCCAGTCTCTCCGAGAGATTTACCACTGACATCGATCCCGCCAGAAATAGTTACTTCACCACTATCGCCACCATCTAAAACCACCACGCCGTTGACTAGCTTAGCTGTCGTTGCTTGAATCATGCCAGAGGTGTTAACAACTTGACCAATCAAATTACTTGCGGCTCTCGCGGAAAGTAAAACTGTGCCACCTTTAGCTTGAATATTACCGGTGTTGTCTACGATGGCTCTGCCGTCGAGTGGTTGAACATCCACTGGACTTGTAATCGCAAACGACATTAATTGATTACCGAAAATATTAAGCGTCGCTGTTTTGGCGCCAGCTAATACAGCTTGGCCTAAGTTAGCTTGAATATATCCATCGTTTCGGACTGCCTGCCCAGTCAAAACAGCATAACCACCATCCGAAACAACAATTCGTCCTTCATTCGTGACATAAGTGCCACTGATACCACCACTCGTCAAAGAGTAGTTACCTGACATGAAATTCGTATCACTAATGGAATTTGTACTGGCTAAAAAGCTACTAGTGTTAACAGTACCTGTCTTACCGATGTAAACACCGTTCGGATTTAAAATCCACACCTGTCCATTAGCAAGCAACTGACCTTGAATGGAGGTTGGTAAATTACCGGTTACTCGGTTTAATGCAATCGAAGAAGCGTCGGGTTGGATATAACGTACGGTATAACTTGGATCAATCGAAAACGAATTCCAATTAATGGCAGTTTTAGCACTGTTTTGCTGAATCGTCGTTTGATTAGCCGATTGCGAAATGGTGGCAGAACCCGCAGTCACAACTCCACCTGACGGAGGTGCAGCTAATGTATAAATCGAGACAAATAATTGACTCGTTGTGAAAACGTGAACGACATTCTTCCATAGAGCATATCTACTCTGTAATATTCGATACTTAAGGGCTTTTTGCTTTCTACTCACAAACAAACCCTATGGAAAAATAATTTGAAATATTTCAAATTTAAGACAAATTAGTGATGCATTACCCAAATTAAGTACAAATTTTTATAACTATTTATTATTTAAAACAACTAGTTACATCTAAAAATTATTTTTTTATTTTAAAGAGATATTCAACAAATTGAAATCAATTAAGCATGCATTTGTTGAATTCAATTGAAATAAAGACCCATTTGGAAGAAATGAATCTGATTTTTTTAATTTTGAATTTGATTTCTGATTTTTTTATGAAAATAAAGTGATGTAGCGCTTTATTTGAAAGACATTTTCAACCTATTCTCTAGGGCTTAAGCATTCAAAAGTTGAAGTGAATTACAAGCCTAAAAGATATTTATTTAAACTTTTGCTCATCACTAGAGTTAGCAATTTGAGCTTGATCGGTTGAGAAATAATCCTAGCTAAGATGTTTTATTGTCGATTAGTTTTTGAAAAACAGACTCAGCTTGTGTTGGTGAATTCAAGAATGGATCTTCAGATGAAGGTTCCATCTTTGAAATGACTAAATCTTGCTTAAAGGTTGATGGAATTTTATTAAGAAGTTTTTCGAACAATAAATCACCAAAGATCTCTGGTCGCCCCTTAAAAATAACCTCAATGGCACTTGGTCCAGCCAAATTTTCTGATAATGCTACGCGCTCTTGATGATTTTCTATGAGTCGTAATGCACCCTCTATGTAATCCTCAATATTTCTTGCAATCATCCAATCCGGAAATCCCATCCGTTCAAATAAACCTTGATCAATATGCTCGTGAACCTCTGGGCCCGTTTTACAAACTCCAACTAATCCGGCACTGACTGTATCGATAATGCCATTTGTATTGCCGAATGGAAATGGATTGATAAACATGTCACAAGACTGCACAACATTCATGTAATCCGGATAAGCCTGATTAGGATAAACCGTTGCAGACTCTCCTAAATACATCTTTACAACACGTTCAACATATGGGTGAAGTAGTCCTTGTGATTGACCAACTAAAAAATAAAAATGAACTTTTACTTTTGCCTTTTGTGCTATTGCTACACATGTTTGTAAAAATTGAGGATTGATTTTCATGGTGGAACAACACACTGCAATTCTCACTATTTCAGGATTTTTTCTTCTACTGAAAAAATAATTAACATCTTGTGAAGCAATAGATGGTCTGTATGGCATGCCATCTTTAGGAAGAATCAGCAACTCTTCACTAAAGCATTGCTTGCTTCCCACATAGTCCTCTTCAACAATAACAAAGTCAATAGCTTTCGCATGAGTCGTTGCAGGATGCCCTAGACCCATCACCTGCAATGGTGCGACCCTTAAACAAGCTAACCACATCGTAATCGGGAACATCCCTACACTCGGCATATAACAGACACTAGCATTAAGTTGACTAGCCGTTTGTTGAATTTGTTTTAACTGCTCGAAGATCGACTCTTGCCGCAAAGGAATAAATTCATCAAATACCTGTCGACTCGTTTCATCTACACAAGCTTCATAAGCCATACCGACCACACGAAAATGTCGTCGTGCACTTTCCATTGTTAAGGAGTGGGTACGGTAAATAGAATGAGAACTACCAAACCACTCCAGAACAATCAACATGACAGGTTTTTCATCACCCTCTCGCACCGGCAATGCGGGAATTGCTTCTCGATCAAGCATACCTAACTGTTGAAGTTTTCGGTTAATCAAGACATTAATCGACCGCTTGATATCGTGTTTATCCTTGCGATCAGCATAACTACAATGCATATAGAGGTCATGTAAAACTCCCATAGGAAGTTCTTCGATGTCGTTAATTTGAGATATCTTTTCTGCCAACCATGGCAAAATTTGCTCTCTTTTCAAGTGAGCGGTTGGAGATCCTAAAAACCGTGGCGAAATCAACACTAAACCTAAACTCGCTGCGAGTTGGGGACTTACTTCCCAAATCGCATTGAGATTCAATGGAATTTCTGCGTCAGGCATATACAACAAACAAAACTTGAGAAGGTCCTCATTGGCTAATTCCAATTCAAAAGAATCAGTTTGCTCTTTTCTTACATTGTAGGATCGAATAATGTGATCAGCATTATGAAATGGACTAGCAGCAAAGATCAGTGATAACCAACGATGCATACCCAAGATGGCTTGCTGATATTGAGGCGCAATTTGTAAATGACGATCAGATAACAAACAAGTAACAGCGGCAGCTAAACGAGTCAATACATGTTCATTCGTCTCCTGCTCAAGCACATAACGCAGGGGGCGCGCCTCAAATTGTGGGCCTAAAAATCCATAGTTCTTTTCTAATCCATCGAGTAATGCAAAGAGTTCCCTCATTCCCCCTTCAAGATCTCGAGAGTACACTAATGTTTCAAATTTTTCGAGCGAAAACCCCATCTTCATATCACCTTTAATATCTTACAAATGAACAATTTTCTTTCAAGTTATCAGGATTTCCTCTGATAACTAAGAATTTATTGCCCAAAACTTTTTAAAAAACCTACCTTAATGAACAGGTGTTACAAGGAGAAACCTGTTTACGGCTAAACGTACTCGTTCTTAATTGTTTATATTTATCCTGGTTATAAATCTCTAGAACAGAGTGAGTATGAACATTACCCCACGGGTAGTCTACATGACCGTCCATACAGCAATGCTGAACCTCACCAGTCGAGCTGATTCTAAACTCAAACCAATGCTCACAAGGAATGTTTGCTACTTGCTCTGTTACCTGATTTCCTGTTCTTTGTAACCAATTACTATAAGGCCAAAGACAAACTTCAAATAAAGGGAATCGTTCTTTAATAAAATTTGTAAATTTTTGATCATAAGAAGTGTTGTCTAATAATCTCGACACCACAATCCGTGTTTTAAGTTTATTACTAGCCTTCGCTACATGAATGAGCTCTAAGTTTCTTAACATCAAATCATAGTTCAACTTCATTTTTTCTTCATAAACATCTTTGCGATGATCAACTACGCTGAGCCATAAATACTCTAAAGTAAACTCGCATAGACGATCAATATTGATTTGGTTTATAGGAGTGGCATTGCTCGTTAATGTAATCGATGCATTGGGTAATTTATCAGTAATCTTTTGTAAAATCGTGAAGATTCTTGTATCTAAGAATGGCTCATTAACTCCAAATGGCGACAACTGAAAAGGAATATGCCCAGGGATTTCTTGTAAATCCTGAATAATCTTGTCAACTAACTCCATCGACATCAACGTGCCTATGCGTTCCATATCGGGATAAACGCAAAATGAACATTTGGCATTACATTGTGTATAAGTCTCAAAAGCAACGTGCTTTGGATATTCTACATAGGGGGAGTTTTTACTTTGAAGATGCTTAATGTGATAAATAGTATCTTTAGCATCTAACTGATCAATTTCTTTTTTTCCAGGATATACGAGATGTAAATATTTTTTTAACTCTTTATCCCCTGGATAGACTTTACCTAAAGAGTGGTAAAGTTCACCTTTTAAAAGATGCAATTCCTTTAAATCAGGGTGGGCAAGTGCTAATTCATTTGCACATGAAATTGCCTCTTCATGTCTAGACAATGCTTTTAGATATTCAATCTTATTGTTATAGCCGTGAACATTTTCAGGTTCTAAAGAAATTGCCAAATTTATAGCTTTAAAGGCTTCTTCAAATTGTTGTAATTTAAAACAGGAAATGGAATAGGCATTTAAAACATTAAAACTAGCCTGATGAGTCAGTACATTTTTGAATAAATGATTCGCCAACTCAAAATTGTTGGCGCTTAGACTTTCCAAGCCTTTTTGAAAATCGACTTCAAGATCCTTTATTGAATTCATAGAATACTCATAAAATTTTACTTATTATGAGCAGGAATTAAAAACTTCGTCAATTTAAAATGTTTAAAAAACAATTATTTAACAAAAAACCGAATTCAAACCCCATTAATTAAGCCCACGCAGTAATTCTGAGTTCTAATTAGAGCTCTTTTGCGAATTCAGCTGCAGGTTTTAATACAGCTAGCATCACCAGCGCAAGCTTTGAGAATAAAAGTGAAGTCGAAGCAGAAAGCTTCATAAATCTCCGACAGTTACTAGGAGCTTTGAAACTTGAATACAAAACCCTGAAGGTTATCGGAAAGAAACCTAAGAAAATTAGAACCCTTGATAATTTAAGACATCAAAGGTTCTAAAAGGTAACAAAAAAGTTTTAGAACTTGTACCCAATACCGACTAATAAATTATAAGTAGAGCCGCTCATCGTCGTGTCTTGTGATAAGTTATAAGTACCAATGGTTGCGACTTGATTGATGGTTTTGTCACTATATTTGGCATAATTAATTTCTCCAAAGCCATAGAATCCGCCTTGAATCATCTGTTTATAACCTAATCCTACTGAATAACCAGTTAAACCATCAGTGGTTGAATTACCACCAGAGTACTGGGATTTAACTGATGCAACTGTGTAGCCTACTTTTGCATAAATCATTGCATCTTCCCCAATTGGATAAGCTGGGGCTAAGAAAATATTGTAGGAGTTTTCTTTGTTGTACTGACCATTCGCTGTCAAACCAGAATCACTTGCACTAAAGTTTTGTGAGTTTCCAGCAATAGGTGAATATTCAGCACCAATACCTAAGAAAAAGTCTTGATTTACAGGAAAGAAAAATCCAGCAGTTACTGTACCTGCAAAGCTATTTGAATTTCCAACTGTCGAAGACATTGGATAACTCCCCACAGAAGGACCTATGCCAGTGACATTGACATTACCGTATGAAAGGGAAGGATGTGTATTTTCATATCCTACGCCTACTTGCCCATAAAAACCCTCAAACTTTGACTGAGCTTGGGCTGTTCCAAGAAAACCAACTGTTGCTACTGCAGAAAACATGGTTACTACCATTAAGTTGTTTTTCATTTCAATACTCCTTATTTTTTAAATAAGAATTCATTTTGAGGGGGAATTTAATAGCCTTCAGTGCGTTAGAGAACTTAGCCAGTTATATTTCTAGTTTCTCTTTAAAAGCATCATTAACCGTTCTAAAGCAGGTTTATTGGGAGTATATTAAAAGTTCACTTAAGGAGTTCCTATGAAACTAATCATCTGCCTTACATTTATTCTGATGGTGCATGGATGTGCCGTTGTAGCAATACCAATTTAGTAGCTACATCGTTGAAGTAAAAAATCTGCAAATAGTAATTATCAAGGAATGTGGGGGGGAAATCCCCCACCTACAGTCAACAATCTTTAAAGCTCTGACCAAATGAAATACTAACAGCAGCAGACTTTCTAGAGGTTTTTCACAATTTAGAGATTATCCCCCAATAACTACCTACAAGATTCGTTGGATAGGATTAGATATCTTTTATCTTATTTGGGAATAGATAACAAAATTCATGTAAAGTTTAAATTCACAACTTAAATTTTACATAAATTGTATGATTCCAAGAAAAGCATCTTCTACATTGTCAAGACTGATGGATATCACTTGTGATACCTCTAACATCTCAGAGAAATTAGTAGATCTTGTCAGATTAATCCCTATTCCTCATTTACTGCGAAGAGCCTGATTTTTTCCAATAACGTAAGGTTCCATTTGAGCAATACTTTTTTAGACTATTTTGAATAAACTTGGCTCGTTCTTGATCGTAAGCCTCTTCGCCAAGAAAATGCTGACATATTCGATCATTTTCTAATTTTTCTACTAGAGGTAATGGAAGATCTTTTTTATTTTTTTCAGCTTCAATCGCCTCATCGATTGAACTATCCCAATTTAAACTTTCGTAAAAACAATCATAGGCTGGATTAGGTGTACTAGTAGCACATTTTTTTGCGTATTGAGGATGTCTTTTAACAAAATCTTCTCGGCTGAATTCAAGTGTCGGCTGTTTATCAATCACAATTTCTTTTGTTTCGTGTGCACGGTAGTTTGTGATTATTCCAATTACTATAGAGAAGATTATTACCGAAATAATTGATATAGGAAGAACCTTCAAAAATGAACTCCAGCTTAAAAACCTGATCCAAAATAAAAAGCAAAGAACAATAGAAACTAACACCAAGACAATTTTAATCATGTAATGAATTTTAATAAGGTTTGGGCAATCAAATTATTTTTTAAATTGACCAATCTTTCTCTATGGG
Organism: uncultured beta proteobacterium; assembly: GCA_903889595.1. GTDB lineage: Bacteria > Pseudomonadota > Gammaproteobacteria > Burkholderiales > Burkholderiaceae > Polynucleobacter. The sequence goes on along the minus strand of CAISYI010000202.1, from coordinate 8,776 downwards.
GAAAATCATGTTGATCCTCTCAATATAACGCTCAGCTAAATGCCTAGATTATGCTGAACAGCCAGAAAAAAGTGCCACTTTTAAAGTGGCACTTTTCATCTTACTGGCGGAAGAGGCGGGATTCGAACCCGCGGTAGGCGATTAACCTACGCACGCTTTCCAGGCGTGTGACTTAAACCGCTCATCCACCCTTCCATGGGACTTTGTATTATACGTTGAGTTTCAAATTTCAAAAAATTTCTTATTTTACAAACCCAACTTCACTCATCTAAAAATTAAACAGCCTGCTTAAGTTGTTCCAAAATCCCAGGATTTTCTAAAGTAGAAGTATCTTGGGTAATATCTTCACCTTTTGCTAAAACCCTCAAAAGTCTTCTCATGATTTTTCCAGAACGTGTTTTCGGCAGATTATCCCCAAAACGAATTTCTTTTGGTTTTGCAATTGGACCAATTTGTTTATTCACCCAATTACGAAGTTCTAATGCTTTTTTCTGGGCATCTTCTCCCTCAGGTCTTGCTCCTTTTAGAACCACATAAGCAACAATTGCTTCACCCGTTAAATCATCAGGACGACCTACAACAGCCGCTTCTGCAACATCATGATGAGCAACTAAGCACGATTCAATTTCCATCGTGCCCATGCGATGCCCTGACACATTTAAAACATCGTCAATTCGACCAGTAATCGTAAAGTAACCTGTTTCACTATTTCTGATGGAACCATCGCCAGCTAGGTATAACTTCCCACCAAGATCAGCCGGAAAATAGCTCTTCACAAAGCGCTCAGGGTCATTCCAAATTGTTCTAATCATCGATGGCCATGGCTTTTTCACCACTAAAATTCCACCTTGTCCATTTGGCAAATCATGTCCTGCCTCATCTACAATTGCTGCCATGATGCCTGGCAGTGGCAATGTGCAAGAGCCAGGGACGAGTGGAGTTGCACCTGGTAGCGGTGTAATCATATGACCACCCGTCTCAGTTTGCCAGAAGGTATCCACAATTGGACATCTCTCACCACCAACATTTTTGTGGTACCACATCCAAGCTTCTGGATTAATCGGTTCACCAACGGAGCCAAGCAATCGCAAACTACTTAAGTTGTAATTTGTTGGATGAGCCGCAGGATTTAAGTCAACGGCTTTGATTAATGAACGAATTGCAGTCGGTGCAGTATAAAAAATACTCACTTTATGCCGCTCAATCATATCCCAAAAACGACCAGCGTTTGGATAGGTTGGTAGTCCCTCAAAAACAATTTGAGTAGCGCCAACGGTTAATGGACCATAAGCAATGTAACTGTGACCAGTAATCCAACCAATATCTGCCGTACACCAAAACACATCTTTTTGACGTATATCAAAAGTCCATTGCATCGTGAGACTAGCCCACAAAAGATAACCACCTGTAGCGTGAACTACTCCCTTTGGTTTGCCAGTCGAACCGGAAGTATAAAGAACAAAAAGAGGATGCTCTGCCTCAACCCATTCTGGCTCACATTTTTTTGATTGTTTTGCAGAGACATCATGCATCCAATGATCACGCCCTGGTGTAAAAGGTACACCCTCAGAACCAGTACGCTTATAAACAATGACATTTTTTACAATGTCTTTACCACCTAATTCGAGGGCCTCATCAACAATCGTTTTAAGTGGTAATTTTTTTCCACCACGCATTTGCTCATCAGCAGTAATAACCGTCGTGGCACCTACGTCAAGAATTCTTTCCACTAAGGATTTAGCAGAAAAACCACCAAAAACAACCGAATGCGTTGCACCGATCCTCGCACAAGCTTGCATCGCAACAACTACCTCGATAGACATTGCCATGTATAAGACAACGCGGTCGCCTTTACCAATACCGAGGCCTCTTAAGCCATTCGCAAATTTACAGACTCTCTCATGTAACTCTTGATAAGTAACATGTGTAACTTCACCTGCATCAGATTCGAAAATAATCGCTGTCTTGTTCCCTAACCCAGCCTTAATGACTCGATCAGTACAGTTATAGGAAGCATTTGTTGTACCTTCGGAAAACCATTTATAAAATGGCGCCTCAGACTCATCTAAAACGGTCTTAAAAGGTTTTTTCCAATATAGGGTCTCTCTAGCTAATCTCGCCCAAGTGCCATCAAAATCATTTTCAAAAGCCTGACACATCGCTTTGTATTGCTTCATACTCGAAATGGCAGCTTTTTTAGAAAAAGCTTTAGGCGGTTGAAAAAGGCGATCTTCAACTAACAATTGAGACATTCCAGACATGCTTCTCTCCTATAATATAAGTAACTAACCGATAAAGAATACAACTTTGTTTGTCATTTTGACATCCATATAAACCATCATTTTTTTATTATTTTTTATAAAAATGCAGTTTTTGAGATGTTAGATATAAAACCATTAAAATTAAAGCATTGTTTAAGTTTTTGTTTATTCAATTTCATTTAATTTCTTTTTACTAATATAAACCCTCTTTAATTCCTACTATGACAATAATCCGACAAGAAGACTTTATTAAAAGTATTGCTGACGCCTTTCAGTACATCTCCTTCTATCACCCCCTTGATTACATTCAAGCGTTGGGAAAAGCCTACGATCGTGAAGAAAGTCCAGCAGCGAAAGATGCTATCGCACAAATTTTAACAAATAGTCGGATGTGCGCAGAAGGTAAACGCCCCTTATGTCAAGATACTGGGATTGCCGTCGTGTTTCTCAAAGTGGGTATGAATGTCCAGTGGGACGCCAAGATGAACGTGACAGATATGGTCAATGAGGGAGTAAGGCGCGCTTATGGGAACCATGATAATCCACTAAGAGCCTCCATCTTGAGAGATCCTGCAGGTAAAAGAACGAATACCAAAGACAACACTCCTGCTGTGATTCATTATGAAATCGTTGAAGGTGATTCGGTCGATGTTATTTGTGCTGCAAAAGGTGGCGGATCTGAAAATAAAAGTAAGTTAGTTATGCTCAACCCTTCTGACTCAATCGTAGATTGGGTTTTAAAAACATTACCAACGATGGGTGCCGGTTGGTGTCCTCCAGGGATTTTAGGTATCGGCATCGGTGGTACCCCAGAAAAAGCCATGCTTCTTGCCAAAGAATCCTTGATGGATCCTGTCAACATTCACGACTTGATTGAAAATGGACCACAAAATAAAGTTGAAGAGTTACGTTTAGAGTTGTTTGACAAAGTCAACTCATTAGGGATTGGCGCGCAAGGCCTTGGTGGGCTGACTACTGTCGTGGATGTAAAAATTCTAGATTACCCAACTCACGCAGCGTCCCTTCCAGTTGCCATGATTCCTAACTGTGCCGCAACACGTCACATTCATTTCCATTTAAACGGTGCAGGTCCTGCAATTCTCCCAGTGCCAAACTTAGATGATTGGCCAGATGTTGCTTGGAAGGCTGATACTGAAAAATCTAAACGGATTAACCTTGATACCTTAACACCTGAAGAAGTAGCTAGCTGGCAACCTGGTCAGACTTTATTGCTCAACGGCAAAATGTTCACAGGCAGAGACGCTGCTCACCAACGCATCCAACAAATGATTGCAAAAGGTGAGCCACTGCCAGTTGATTTTAAAAATAAAATTATTTACTACGTCGGCCCGGTAGATCCAGTTCGTGATGAGGCAGTTGGTCCAGCAGGCCCTACTACTTCCACCCGAATGGATAAATTTACAGAAATGATGCTCGCTAACACAGGACTTATCGGTATGATTGGTAAAGCAGAACGTGGGCCTTCCGCTATTGAGGCAATTAAAAAGCATCAAGCAGCCTATTTAATGGCCGTAGGTGGTGCTGCCTATTTAGTTTCTAAAGCTATTGAGACTGCCAAAGTGGTTGGTTTTGCCGATTTGGGTATGGAAGCAATTTATGAGTTCGAAGTGAAAGATATGCCTGTAACGGTTGCAGTGGATTCAAAAGGCACTTCAGTACACAATACTGGGCCAAAAGAATGGCAAGCAAAGATTGGTAAAATTCCAGTCAAGGTCTTGTAAATCGTAATCACTTCATAAAACCAAACTACTCATTGACTAAGATTGGCGTATTCGATTCGGGTATTGGCGGACTCTCAGTTCTAAACGAGGCTTTGCGCCAATTTCCGGGTCATGAATATATTTATTTAGCAGACTCAGCGAACGCACCTTATGGTGAGCGTCCTGATGAGTGGATTACAAACAGAAGTTTAAAACTCTGTACTTGGTTGATTGAAGAACAACATTGCGAGGCGGTTGTCGTAGCCTGTAATACTGCAACTGCTCAGGCAATTGCAATCATTCGAGAACATTTTCCAAACAGTCCAATCATCGGTGTAGAACCAGGTATCAAACCCGCTGCGGCTCTCAGTCCGAAAAAAAAGATTGGTGTCTTAGCCACTCAAAGTACCCTAACTAGCGAAAAATTCAAGCATTTACTCGATTCATTAGTAGGTGATTGCCAATTTATTAGCCAAGCTGGTGTTGGACTAGTGCCATTAATAGAGCGTGGGGACTTGAATCATCCGGAACTTGAAAAACTAATTACCGACTATGTACAAAAGATCCTAGATTTCGGTGCGGATACCTTAGTTCTGGGTTGTACTCACTACCCCTTTCTGATTCCACTCATCCACAAAAAATTTGGTAATCAACTGCATCTTATTGATACGAGCGCAGCAATTATTCAACAATTAGGACGAAAAGCGCAAATAGAACCCAAGGAAGAAACGACAGAGGTAAAATTATTCACAACAGGTGATGCTAATTTGATCCTAAAACAAACTAACCAACTCATTCAGGTTCTCAACCCAACGATACAAATCAACGCATCTTCAATCACCATCTAATGCAGCTCAGCCTAAAATTCCTCCGTGATTCAGTTATTTTGTTGTCAATTATTACAGGGCATGCACTCTTATTTATCTTGCTTGAGCTCAAGGATCAATCGCGTCCCGTTTTAGAAAAGATTGATATGTTACAGGCAGAATTAATTCCTTCGCCTAGTTCTCCAAAGCCTCCAGCCCTAAAAAAAGAAGAGCCCCAAGTACCTGAAAAACCAACCCCAAAACCTAAGGTTTTATCGATAGCGCCAGAAAAAGCTAAACCATCCAGTACGCCCTCACCTGAGCCTATCAAAGAAACTCCCCAGAAAAAAACAGTTGTTGAAACAGCACCTGATCCCACAACCAGCACGCAAGACGCAAAAATTGCAGCTCCTGTGAGTAAAGCAGCGCAATCTCAGAGCACCACCGATGTGGGTGTAGAGGGCGGTTCAGTGAAACTAAGCCAATTAAAAATGGTTTACAAACCAGACACAAATGCCTTTTACCCTAGAATTTCTAAAGACATTGGTGAACAAGGAATGGTTGGTGTGATTCTTTATGTTGACGAATCAGGTTCTGTTTCTAGAACAGAAGTGGTTAGGTCAAGTGGGTTTAAACGCCTAGATAAAGCAGCTGAAGAATTATGCTCAAGAATTCGCTTTAACCCCTATTTAGTGGATGGCAATCCCACGAAAGTAAGTGCAGGAATATCAATTAAGTTTGAAATGAATCGATAATTTAAAATACTAACTGAGAAAAATTATGAATCCAACTACCACCTCGACAGAATTTGGCATCTCTCATTTCTGGGCATCAGGGGATACTGTTTCCCACTTTGTTGCTATCTTACTTTTGCTGATGTCTATTGGCTCATGGTTTGTATTGATTACAAAATTAATCCACCATTGGAAAATCAAATCCCTCAGCAAAGAAGTGGGTGCATTTTGGAAACAGACTTCGTGGCAAGATGGTTTAAATTATTTTACCAAACCAGATATTAACCCTTTTCAGCAGTTGGCGATTACAGCTTATCGCGTCACGCAAGAGCATCGCGAATCAACGGAGGCTTTAGTGACGAATAAATCTTTATCAAAACATTTAACTGCCCAAGATTGGTTGGCAAGTGCCATCAAATCAGAGCTTGATGCCATTATTAAGAGTTTACAAAATGGCCTCGCGTTTTTAGCTTCTACTGGAGCAACCGCTCCTTTTATTGGTCTTTTTGGTACTGTTTGGGGTATATATCATGCGCTAATGGTGATCGGTTCAACAGGTTCAGCCTCCTTAGATCAAGTTGCAGGTCCCATCGGTGAGGCTTTAGTAATGACGGCGTTGGGCCTTACTGTTGCGATTCCTGCAGTGCTCGGTTACAACGCACTCAATAAAGCCAACCGAGACTTAGTTAATGAGTTAAAACATTTCGCAGAAGACTTGCATACCTTCATGATGACCACTTCAGCAGACAAGAGGAATTAATATGGCATTTAGTAATTCTTCCGACAACGACGACCAAGGACTAATGGCCGAAATCAATATGACACCTTTTGTGGATGTGATGTTGGTTCTATTGATTATTTTTATCGTTACCCTTCCAGTGATTCAACATTCCGTAAAAATTGAACTCCCTAAAGCAAGTAGCTCTGTGAGCGCTGCAAAACCAGAAATGATTCAAGTTTCAATCGATAAAAATAGTCAAATTTATTGGAATAATGAACAAGTGAGTCTTACCCAATATGCCCAAAAAGCAGAAACTGCCGCAAATAATAATCCAGCCCCAGAGGTAAGTCTGAGGGCTGATCGGCGCGTAATGTATGAAATTGTTGCTCAAGTTCTCAGCACTAGCAAAAAGGCAGGTCTGACTAAAATCGGCTTTGTTACAGAGGCAAATTAAGAAAACTCAGCTTGGCTGATGATGCTTAATCTACCTTAATCTTGGCTGTTTTTACTAAATCTCGCCACATCCTGAGTTCTTTTTCAAGTAAGTTCTGCATTTCTTCCGGCTCAGTTTGAAAAGGTGTCGCCCCTTCATTAACTAACCGAGTTTTTAAAGGCTCTTTTGCGGAGGCGATCCGAATCTCTTGATTTAACTTCTTGAGAATTTCTGGTGGTAATTTTGCGGGCGCTACTACACCCCACCAAGTAGTGATGTTAAAACCTGGCACTCCCGACTCTGCAACCGTTGGCACTTGTGGAAAAAGACTAGACCTTTTGTCGCTAGTCATAGCAAGCAAGGTCACTTTATTTGATTTGACATATTGCAACATGGTTGGCATCGTAGCAAAAAAGACTTGGACTCTTCCTGCCAGAAGATCGAGGGTAGCAGGACCACTCCCCTTATAGGGCACATGCGTCATTTCTAAATTCGTTTTTTGTTTGAATAATTCACCAGCTAGATGATTAATACTTCCTTGTCCAGCTGAACAAAAATTGACTCCATTGGGATTGGCCTTGGTATATTTAACCAAATCTTGGATTGAGCTGAGTCCAAGTTCTGAGTTAGCAACTACCATTAATGGACCACGACCAATCATAGCAATCGGAGTAAAGTCTTTAATCACATCGTAACTCAGAGTATTTTCAGTAGCTGCATGCGTAATAAAGGTAGAAGTAACAAACAATAAGGTATGACCATCTGGTTCTGCCTTAGCCACCATTTGCGCTCCAATCGCTCCGCCCCCACCTGCCCTATTATCAACAATGACAGTTTGACCTAACTGTTCTGTTAAATTCTTCGCTAGGTCCCTTGCAATACTATCTGTCCCACCACCAGGTGCAAAAGGCACAACTAAGTTGATTGGCTTATTCGGAAAATCTTTGGCACTTAAAGCCGATGAGATGAGTGAAAATGTGACAAACAGAAACAAAAATCGATAGAAAGTAAGTGGCATCATTTGAAAAAATATTAACGTTAAAGGAACATATTGAACATAATATCCTGTTATTTTCCAAAATTAATTTGTTCTTCATTCGATTAAGCTTTGCTGAACTATTAATTCAATTTTTAAGTTGATTTATGCTTTAAGAATGACTAAACCATATATTTTGAAATATTTGTAGCATACGATAAAAGTTCCTTAATTTAATTGGAGATAAAAATGAGTATTTTTGACAGAATTAAAGATAGTATTTTTGGAAAAAAAGAAGAAGTAAAAGCCGTTCAACAAACCGAAGCAGCTCCCGCTGCTGTAGCTAAAATTGAAGAAATTGATGTTGAGGCAATATTAACTGCATTAGCGGCAAAAGCTGGACACCCGAGTAATTGGAAAACTTCAATTGTTGATTTAATGACATTACTAGGATTAGACAGTAGTCTTGCCCATCGGGTTGATTTAGCAAAAGAATTGGGCTACACAGGCGATACAAAAGATACAGCAACAATGAATGTTTGGTTAATCAAACAAGTCATGAAGAAATTAGCTGAAAATGGCGGTAAGGTTTCTCCTAATTTAATGCAGTAATTAGCTCCGTTATGCCCTGATAGTCAGAGCACTCAATTATCAGGGCATAGATTAAAAATAAGACCCATCCTTTATGAATATTCAAAGTATGTCTTTATAGTCTGCAATTAAAATTATTTTTAAGCCACACTTCAACACTTCTATTACTGCAAGCAAGCTTGAATCATTTTAATGACCGAGATTTCGAGCTGATAAGGCTAATCAATAGCCCTTTTTTTCACATTCAGTGATTTTCTTTGAAACAACAACTGTTATTAAGAACATCTTTCCAATTGGCTAGCTTAATAGTTACTGGGGTTACTGATGGGGCTCGATCCCAGGACAACAAGAATCATAATCCTGTCAACCCATAATTTTTTTAAAGGGGTTGAAAACTGTATAAAAAAACATTGCCTTTTATGATTCAATGTGCTATATTATTTTCATGAAATTAAGCGCTTGGGCAAAAACTAAGGGTATCTCTTATCGCAGTGCATGGAAAATGCATAAGAGCAATAAGTTGCCCGTGCGGT
>CAISYI010000201.1 GCA_903889595.1 uncultured beta proteobacterium | reverse complement strand
ATTGGGTAATGCCGGCTGTTGGTATTGCGTTAGTTTTAATTATTGGTTATACATTAAAAAATAAACACAAAACCAAATAAAAAAAACCTTAAAAAGAATTACAAAAAAGGGAGAGCTTTTCTCCCTTTTTTACATGTAGGATTGATCTTAGAAATTAAAAGATTATTCTTACAAGAAAAGCCCCATGTGAGAACAACTAATTTGGCAAACTTTCTCTTTAAACCAAGGAGAAAATATGAAGCAAATAGTAAAAAAACAGTTCAAATTAGAATCAGGATTTACCTTAATCGAATTAATGGTGGTGGTTGCTATCATAGCAATCTTAGCTTCAATCGCAGTTCCTCAGTATCAGGAGTATATTGCTAGAGGAAGAGTCGCAGAGGGCCTAAGTTTAGCTTCCGCAGCGAAGATTGTTGTTTCTGAGACATACGCTGCCAATGGACCAAGTTCTATGGTTGATGCAACGAAAAATTCATTTAAATTTAAACCGACTAATAGCGTTAAAGAAATGACGATAGAAGATACAGGGGCAATTTTGATTGAGTTTTCTGATGCTGTTGCACCAGTCGATAAAAATCTTTTAATACTTTACCCATCAAATAACCCGAAATCAGAGAGTGCAGCAATGGATCTAGGAAATAAGAAACCTCTAGAAACCTGGGGAGGAGCCTGGTCATGCAAAGGAAATGGTTCAACTTTATCAAGCAAATTATTACCATCTGAATGTCGATAAAAATATTCAAATGATGAAAGCTGGTAGAGCTTAGGATAGAGGAGGCACAAGCTCTACTAAAATTTAAACAGCGGATATTTAAATCAAGTAAATCAATTAAAAGATATCCCTTTGTGGGGGGAATTGATGATTATAAAAATAATTGATTTAATAAGGTATGCAGAATACTACACACTTTATTAAAAATCAAATTTTAAACGAAACAAGTTATAAATTGATTAAAGCATTCGATGTGTTCGAACTTAGAAAATATACACCTTCCACAATGGTAGAAATTATTGAATCTGGAAATAGAGAAGATGCTTTATCAAGCGCATTAAATAAAATTAAATTCTATCTCAATGAAAATAATTTAAAAAGAGCTAAATCTGATCAGGCAGTACTTCCCTATGTTGTTATGCAGCGTTTAGATAGAGGGAAAAAATGGAAATTTGAATTCTTCTTACAAAATGATTGTTATAAATTACAAGAATTAAAAAAAGATAAACCTGAGATTAAAATTTACCAATTCAAAGAAAGATATTTTGCGACAATTAAAGTCACAGGCCTTTTGAGTAATGAAACATTAATTGAACGTACATTATTATTAAAATCTTGGATAGCGAAAGAAAAACTGGTGATTAATGAAGCACCAAAAATCGCAAAATATAAATCTTTTTGGGATTTTACTTTTTTTGAAAAGAGAGAAATTATGATTGAAGTTAGTAGATAGTACTTTGATGACTATTTAGTTAAATAAGTTTTATACCTAAACATGGTTTAAACCAAGCTAAAACCATGGGAACACTTGAAAAAGTTTTATTTTGATTGAGAAGAAAACTTGATAAGTTCAGACAAGGATTTGAATTCAAGTTTACGCATAACCTCTTGCTTGTATTGTTTTGTTGTCTCTAGGGAAATACCTAAAGTTTGCGCAAGTTCGGAGTTGCTATATCCCTTTTTTAACAACTCATACACTTGACTTTCACGAGGAGACAGTTTTTTTAGAATAAAAGCTTGGTCATTTTGAAACAATAATTCTCGAATATATGCCTTATCTAGTTCAATACCCTTATTAATTGCAGAAAATAATTGATCACTATTAAAAGGTTTAATTAAAAAATCAATAGCACCTTGCTTCATACTTTGAATAATTTGATAGTCAGTACTCTCGCCACTGATAAATATAAAAGGAATTATGCGATTAATTTCTAAAAGTGCTGATTGTAAATTAACACCTGATAAACCAGGCATTCTCATATCAGAAACAATCACAGCGGGAGCAAAGTTAAAAGGTGAGCTTAAAAAATCCAAAGGATTACTATAAGAGTGAACAACATAACCAGCTAACTCAAGTAAAGACTTAAGATCAACGCGTAAAAAATCATCGTCTTCTAATAATACAACATGACTAAATTCGCTTAAAAAGGATCTTTGATTAAGATCTGGACTCATTACTTATTTCCAATTACATTTAAACAACTATTATTTCAATTTATGATACTTATTGTTATCCCCTGTTAGGGGGTAGATTCAAAAATAGGAAATTTAATTATAAAATTAGCACCGACACCAGGGGTATTGAGTAATTCTAGACTACCTAAATTTTTCTCAATGATGAACTTTGATAACCATAAACCAAACCCCATTCCTTCTTTTTTAGTGGTTCGAAATGGTTCGAAAACTGTCCCAACAATTTCACTTGGCAATCCGCCTGCGTTATCTAATATGGAAAAAACAATGAAAGTTCCCTGAACTTTCGTACTGATAGTAATTTCACCATCCATATTATTTGATTTTTGAATTGCTTGAATCGAGTTATTTAATAAATTTAAGAGAGCTTGTTGAAGTTCCTGTGCATTTGCTGTTATGAGAGGTATTGAGTAATCAAAATGTAAATTTAGATGAATACTTTCTTTCTTAATCAGTGAGCTTACTAAGTCTAAACATAATTTAATAATGTCATTCAAATTTAATTGAACAAGTTCCTGTTTGTTAGAAAATAAATTTTTTAAAGCCTTCAAAGTCGCGCCAGCTCTTTGGTTATCACGTAAAATTTTTGTAACCGTAAATTCAATATCACCAGAAAATAAATTCTGTGAGCTTAACTGCATTTTTAAAATCTCAGCATTGGTTTGAATACTAGCTAAGGGATGACTCAGTTCGTGCGCGATTGAGGCCGATAAGGCTCCTGAAACAATAAATTTATTTGATTTTTGAATCGCCTCAGTTAGTGAAGTTTGTTGAATAAGTAAATTTTTGATTAAAATATTTTCGCTATTAGTACGATTTGAGAGCTCGTAAACTTCCTCTAATAAAAACGCATTAATAAAAACAAAGATAATTAAGTCAGCTGTTAATAAGGAGCCTTTAAGAACATAAAAAGGAACAGCATTAAGAGTTAAAATTATCTGACTAAATTCGGGATTAAATAAAGAATAGATTAAAAATATAAGTACAAAAAGAAGTACTATTGTTTCTAAAATAATTGCTATAAAAGCCCAGTTAAGGAAAGAGTTTTTATTAGACTTCTTTAATAAATAGATCTCTTGGAAAACCCAATAGCAACCTGTAAAGTGAATGAAGATAGCGAAAACTACTAAGTAAGTTAAATCACTAAAAAACAAAGAGATGATGAAGAAAAGAAACAGTAAGCTTAAAATGTTTCGAATAAATTTTTTAGTTTCAAGGGGTGTAAATTTATTGTGAACATTTTTAAAGAAAATCGCAAGACTAGCTCTAGATCCAAAATAAAGTATTGCATTAATAATAAATAAATTACTAGTAAAGGGTAGAACAACAACTTGCGTTGATTCAAATAAAAAAGATCCAACACGAATAATAATTAATAAAAAGTTGAAAACTAATGAAAGCAGAAGGAAATTGCTGATTTCTTTTATATAGGGATTCTTCTTTCGAGTGTGCAGTATGCTCACTAAAAGCGTAGTTAAAAAAAGTGATACTGCTAAGTTAAAAAGTAAGATGGGAAGTAGCATTAAATTTTATTAAAGTAAATTAAGCGATCATAGGATAAAAATACATTTTTTTTGAAGGTAAGAGCTAAAAGCGTCTGTAAATAGTTATTATTTAACGACTTTCCAATCCCCAGACTTTCCACCACTTTTTTCTAACAACTTCACATCTCCCATTACCATCCCACGGTCAACAGCTTTACACATATCGTAGATTGTAAGAAGCGAAATCTGGACCGCTGTAAGTGCTTCCATTTCTACCCCTGTTTGTCCTATCGTTTGAGCCCGAGCATTACAACGAACAGATCGTTGTTCAAGTAAAATTTCAAAATCAACAGTAACATTAGTTAAATTAAGCGGATGACATAAGGGAATCAATGTACTTGTTTGCTTGGCAGCCATGATGCCGGCAATTCTGGCAATCCCAAGAACATCCCCCTTTTTATGATTTCCTGCAATAATCAAATCTAAGGTGTTTTGCAGCATTGTGATTTGACCTGTGGCTGTCGCTATCCGAGTACTTGGAGTTTTGGTGCCAACATCCACCATATGGGCGTCACCAGTTTGATTAAAATGAGTAAGCATTATTGATTAGGATCTTTGTATAAAAATTAAGATGATTAAAAATTGTGTAATTTACTTAGTAATTAACAGTGTATTGTTTATTCAACTACTTTACCCTATTGTTGCCTATAGTCAAAATCAAGTAACTATTCAAACTCCCAATAACACGGTAGATTCAAAGATAGTAGAGCCTGAATTAGGTGGGACTCTTCCGATTCTTCTCCCTGACCTTGGTGATAATTCTTCTGGTAACTTATCTGATATAGATGAAAAAAAACTCGGTGAAAAAATAATTAGAGAAATTCGAAAAGACCCAGATTATTCAAATAATTGGTTGCTATATGACTACTTAAATCAGTTAGGACAAAGTCTAGTCAGTAGTGCAAGAAGTCAAAAAATCTCTGGCGCTGATGCGTCAAGTCCATTTGCTCCAAGCTTCGAATTCTTCGTTGTGAAGGATAAGACTATTAACGCATTTGCCCTACCTGGTGGATACATTGGTATTCACACAGGCTTGTTAAGCCTAGCTGAAAATGAGTCTGAGTTAGCCTCAGTTCTTGGCCATGAAATTGGTCACGTGACTCAAAAGCATATTGCACGAGGCATGGGCTTTGGTAGGGAAAGCTCCACACTAATGTTGGCCGCAATGCTCCTCGCAGCCCTAGCACTTAAAAGTAACCCTAACGCTGCGCAAGGATTGGCTGTTGGGGGACAAGCTTTAGCCATTCAAAATCAACTATCCTATTCAAGAGGTGCAGAAAGGGAAGCTGATCGTATAGGGTTTCAAATTTTGCAGGCAAGTGGGTTTGACGTAAGTGGTATGCCTGGCTTTTTCCAAAAGATGCAAAAAGCAACAAGTATTTCTGATAGTGGAATACCAGCCTATGTCCGAACTCATCCTTTATCTTTAGAGCGTGCCGCAGATATGCAAAACCGCATACGCGACCAGGAGCCTGGCAAATCGAATATTTCACTTGAGTTTTATCTTGTTCAAACTTTAGCAAAAATTGAACAACAGGGAGGACCCTCTGAGATTTTGGACACAAAACAATACTTTCAAGAACAAACCAACTCGAAGTCTTTGATTAAGAATATGCAGGGCTATTACGGGCTATCTATCTTAGCGATTGCCGAAAAAAAGAGTCAAGAGGCTTCATTACTGTTGAAAAAAAGCCGCGAAATTGCAATAGGTATTGAGAGAAGTAATCCTCAATTAAAAAAATCGACTATTTTTTTTGAAATTACAGATCTTCAAATTGCTATGTTGAATGGTAACTTTAATCAAGTTTCTTTGACTACTCAAACTTTGTTAAAGACCCAATCGAACTATAGATCTTTAAATGTCATTTACATTGAATCACTTCTCTCGGCAGGTAAAAAGAAAGAAGCAATGAATTGGTTGGAAAATAAGACGAAATTAGATAAAACAGATTCTTTATGGTGGAATTACTTAGCTAAAATTTATGAACAGGAAAATAAGTTAGTTCTTTATCATGCGACAGTTGCAGAAAAATACGTTGCTGAAGGCGCTCTGCCAGCAGCTATTCAGCAATTAAAAATAGCTAGTGAAATGAGTAATAATAATTTTTATCAATCCTCAGAATTAGAAGCTAGAAAAAGACAAATAGAGGTTCTTTATCGAGAGGATCTTATCGAAAACGGACGATTAGAAAGACGTCCCTAAGGTGCACTTGGTACTTCTAGAAAATTAAATTCTTTGGGTACATCGCTGCGAACAATTGGCTCAATGGGAATATCTGAATTCCTCCAATTAAAAGTCCCAATAACCCCACAATTTGCAATGTTCATTTGGCTTAACTCTGAAAAAATATTAAGGTCATGATCATGCAATAAAGCAATAGTTCTAATTTGAGTTTCTTGAAAGAACAACTGTGGAGTATTAGAGCATTGCATGATGTTAGCCACAAATTCAAGAAGAATATTCCCTTTCTCATCTAAGTAACACCTTGTGGGATTAATTTCTTGAGAGAGATGATTTTGTAAAATCCATGAGTATTTTGGATCTGGTATCAAGCGAACTACATATGGGCAGTATGCTAAGCTAAGGTAGACTCTTTGGGGTCCATTTTGAAAAAAATATTGCTTGTGAGTATCAATACAAATATTCTTTCGAATCGTATCGCACAACCCTTTATGTTTGATGATTTCTCCAGGTAATTGATGCTTTTGGGAGTATTCATTCCGAAGCCGAAAAGACCCTCGGCGATCTAAAAAAAGCCAACCATAGCAAAAGGGAACATCTGGCCATTTAGCAATTGCGGAAATAGTAGACTGATCCACTATTAATGAAATCCATGGTCGCCAGACAAGACTGGTGATGAAATTAATTGGCTGTCGACGATACTTGTGTGCATGTGAGCAATTCTCCACCCCATAGCGCCTTGCACTAAGATAATGGTCATGTGGATAAAAAATTTAGGCTCCACAGAAGTATCATTAAAACGAACGGCTTCAGTACTATCTACAAATGTGGTCCCAAGATAGGAGTGGCTCGTGGCTGTGATGGTATCAAGATTTAATGATCTACCCATTAAGTCTTTAAAGCCTTCACGTAATTCACGGTGCCCGGTAAGTCGAACTCCGTCCGGGAGTATGCAAGTGATTGTATCTTCGTCGAACCACAGAGATAACGCAGTTTCTAAATCACCATCGCGAAGTGCAAGGTACCAATTCTCTAAGACTTCATCCACATCATGAAACAAGCGAGTTTGGCGAAACATATCTTATCCTTCAGTGGCTAAAGCAATATTAAATTGTTTAAAAACGGAATCAGGTGAAATTTGAACTAAACAGTTTGTATGTCCAAGAGGACATTTTCTTTGGTGACAAGGACTACAGTCAAGCCCTAAATACATAATAGCGGCTTTTTTTGAAAGAGGGGGGGTATGTGACGGGTCGCTGGAGCCAAAGATTGCAACTTGAGGTATTTGTAAGGCTGCGCCAATATGCATCATTCCTGAATCATTGGAAATTAAACCCTTTGCCATACTTAATAAGCCCATGGCTTCAATCAAGGGAATTTTCCCACAAAGGTTTTGGATGCGAGATAAATGTTGAGGTTTTACGCAATATAGAATTTTGTCAGCAATACTTGAATCTTTCTTACTTCCCAAAATTAAAATACCAAAATCTTTATATTGGTCTAGGAGAAGATTAGCTTCATTTCCAAAGTGACTTGATGGCCATTGTTTCGCAGGACCAAATTCGGCACCTGGTGCAAAAATAAAAAAATGTGAGCATTTGGGTAAGTAATTAGCTAAAACCTGGCTAGATGCTTTCAAAACATCAGACTTGATAGTTAGATGCGGAATAAATTGATCAGACAGGATGTCGGTATCATCCGATGATTTGTCTAATGCAAGAGATAAGTAATGACCAACCATAGAAGGGCGGCTAGTTTTATCAGGATTAGGTAAGGCTTGGCTAAGAAAAAATTTTCGAGACTCACCCTCGTAAGCAACTTTTTTTGAAATACCAGCTAATAAAGGAATAATTAAAGATTTCCAACTATTAGGCAGTATGTAACAAGAGTTATAGCCAGATTTTTTTAGGAGCTGGCTTATTTTCCAACGCAGAGCTATTTGCAGTTTGCCATGCAGGAAGTTTCCGCTGATTACTTGATTTACATCTTCACAAGCTTCATATACAGGGGTTACCCATGGAGTTGCCAAAACATCGATTTGACAATCAGATTCTTTGATCTTTTTAATTAAGGGCAAAGACATTACAGCATCACCAATCCAATTCGGGGCGATGATCAAAACGCGATGTTTTGACAATTTAATGACCTACTTTAACGCCAGCTTTCAAGCGATATGAAGTTCCACAGTAAGGACACTTCGCTTCTCCAGTATGGCCAATATCCAAAAACACTTTCGGATGCAAATTCCATACAGGCGTTTGGTTCATTGGGCAGTGCAAAGGTAGGTCACTGGTACCGACTTCAATAGGAGTAGTATTTTTGATCATCTTAATGATTTAAACCATCGTTAACCAAGAACGATATTGGTCATTTTTACCTTTAACGATGTCAAAAAATAAAGATTGAATTTTTTCTGTCATTGGACCACGTCCTCCGTTACCAATGATGCGGTCATCTAGTTCTCTAATTGGCGTTACTTCAGCGGCTGTTCCAGTAAAGAAAGCCTCATCTGCACAGTACATTTCATCCCTCGTTATGCGCTTTTCTTTAATTGTAATACCCAAATCAGTGGCAATTTTAATAATGGCGTCGCGTGTAATTCCGGCAAGGCAACTGGCCAAATCGGGCGTAATTAACACTCCATCACTCACAATAAAAACATTTTCCCCAGATCCTTCTGAAACATATCCATCAGTATCCAGTAGCAAGGCTTCATCATATCCGTGGGCAGTTACTTCTTGGTTAGCTAATATTGAATTAATGTAATAACCTGAAGCCTTTGCTCTAACCAAGGAGACATTCACATGATGTCTACTAAAAGAAGATGTTTTTACTCGAATACCCTGATTAAGACCATCTTCCCCTAAATATGCGCCCCATTTCCATGCGGAAATAGACATATTGATAGTGTTTCCTTTTGGAGAGATGCCAAGCTTTTCTGAGCCAATCCAAGCAAGCGGCCTTATATAGCAAGAACTTAATTCATTCGCCCTAATAACTTCTAATTGAGCAGCAATAATTTCTTCTTGCGTGTAGGGTAACTGCATTTGAAAGATTTTTGCGGAATTAAATAGGCGTTTAGTATGCTGATCTAAACGAAAAACAGCTGGCCCAGCGTCAGTCTCGTAACATCTTACACCTTCGAAAACTGCCATTCCATAGTGGAGGCTATGAGTTAAAACGTGAATATTTGCCTCGCGCCAAGGAACAAGTTTTCCATCAAACCAAATAAACCCATCACGATCAGACATTGACATAATATTTACCTAGATATTGTTATATATTCTTCTATTGTAAAACAGTGCTAATTTGATTGCCAAATTTCATTAAAACACTAATTCTGATATAGGTTTCATTGAAAAGTTGTAAGATGACAACTAGATTAAAGTTATATTATTCTGATTCTTCTCCTAATAAAAAATATGCCAAATTCAACCTTTCCAAAGTTCAATCGACTATCCGATTTAGTATCAAAACATCAAATTAAAGGTAAAAGGGTTTTTATTCGAGCAGATTTAAATGTGCCGCAAGACTTAACTGGAAAAATTACAGAAGATACTCGTATTAAAGCTTCCATCCCTGCAATTCAAACTTGTCTTAATGAAGGGGCTGCTGTAATGGTGACCTCACATCTTGGGCGTCCTACTGAAGGTGCGCTAAAACTAGAAGATTCACTTGGACCGGTTGCCGATCGTCTTGCAGAGTTACTAGGCCGCAAGGTTGCCTTAATAACGGACTGGGTGGATGGGAATTTTGAAGTTAATCCTGGTGAAGTCGTGCTTCTTGAAAATTGCCGCGGGAACGTTGGCGAGAAAAAAGACGATGAAAACTTGGCAAAGAAAATGGCCTTACTCTGTGATGTTTATGTGAATGACGCATTTGGAACAGCACATCGTGCAGAAGCCACAACCCACGGCATGGCTAAATTCGCTCCATTAAGTTGTGCTGGTCCGTTAATGGAAGCTGAGGTAGACGCTTTAGCTAAAGCGTTAAATGAGCCCAAAAGGCCCTTAGTAGCAATTGTTGCAGGATCAAAGGTATCTTCTAAACTTACTATATTAAAATCTCTAGCAACTAAGGTTGATCAGTTGATCGTGGGAGGAGGCATTGCGAATACATTTATGCTTGCAGCCGGAATTAATATTGGTAAATCATTAGCTGAAGCAGATTTAGTCAGTGAGGCTAAAGCTATTATGCAAATGATGGAAGAAAGGGGTGCCATGGTACCGATTCCTCAAGATGTCGTAGTGGCGAATGAGCTTTCGCCAATGGCGCGTGCCAATATTGTTGCCGCAACGGATGTAGCAAGTGATGACATGATTTTAGATATTGGACCTAAATTTGCAGCAGAATTATCTTCAATAATTGCCCATGCAGGAACAATTGTTTGGAATGGGCCTGTAGGTGTTTTCGAAATCGACCAATTTGGTGGTGGCACCAAAATGCTCGCTGCTGCTGTTGCTCATAGCCCAGGATTTTCAATTGCAGGTGGTGGTGACACTTTAGCGGCCATTGCCAAATATGGTATCGAAAAGCAAGTTGATTATATTTCTACTGGTGGAGGGGCATTTTTAGAGTTTTTAGAAGGAAAAACCTTACCAGCAATTAAAATTTTACAAGAAAGGGTTTCAGTTTGATACTAAACCGAGCTACAAAAATTGTTGCAACTCTAGGACCAGCTTCAAGCGATAGAGCGATTTTGAAGCAAATGCTTTTAGCTGGAGTCGATGTTGTACGACTTAATTTTTCTCATGGTGTGGCAGAAGATCATCGTCAACGCGCAAATTTAATTCGTTCGCTTTCTAAAGAAATTGATCGCGAAATTGCCATCATGGCGGATTTACAAGGGCCTAAAATTCGTGTTGGAAAATTCTTAAATGGAAAAATTCAACTTGAGCAAGGTCGTGAGTTTATCCTTGATGCTGATTGTAAGATGGGTGATGAACAACGTGTAGGTCTTGATTACAAAGATTTACCAAAAGATGTTCATGAAGGTGACTCACTCCTTTTAAATGACGGTTTAATCGTTTTAAAAGTCCAAAAAGTTGTCGGCGTCTGTATTCATACATTGGTAGAAATGGGCGGTGAGCTTTCTAATAATAAGGGAATTAATCGAGCCGGTGGTGGCTTGACTGCCCCAGCACTCACTGAAAAAGATAAGCAAGATTTAGTGACAGCAATTGAGATGGACGTAGATTACATCGCTATTAGTTTTCCCAAAAATGCAGCTGACATGCAATATGCAAGATCTCTTGCTCATGAAGTTGCAAAGCCTCTGAATAAAGAAATTCGCCTAATTGCGAAGATTGAACGAGCTGAAGCAATTTTGCCAGGGGTTTTAGAGGGAATCATTGACGCCTCGGATGGAATCATGGTTGCTAGGGGTGATTTAGCTGTCGAGGTAGGTAATGCTGCGGTACCAGCTTTACAAAAGCGTATGATTTCTCTTGCAAACAAACAAGATAAATTTGTAATTACGGCAACCCAAATGATGGAGTCTATGATTAATAGTCCGATTCCTACAAGGGCTGAAGTGAGTGATGTTGCCAATGCTGTTTTGGACGGTACTGATGCGGTAATGTTGTCAGCAGAAACGGCGGCTGGACAATATCCTGTGAAAACTGTAGAACAAATGTCTGCCATTTGTTTGGAAGCCGAAAAGTCACAACAGGTTAGTTTAGACGCAGATTTTTTAGATCAAACATTTACTCGAATTGATCAATCAATTGCTTTGGGAGCTCTTTTTACCTCTTTTCATTTAAAAGTAAAAGCCATAGCTGCTTTAACTGAGTCAGGATCAACCGTTTTATGGATGAGCCGTCATAAGATTGATATTCCAATTTTTGCCTTGACTCAAGATGTCAAAACTCAAAGAGCTCTGTGCATGTATCGGAATGTGATTCCACTTCGCCTAGAAATAAGTAGTAATCGGGATGTTGCACTTCATCAAGTTGAACACCTTTTGAGTTCAAAAGGCGTTGTAAAGTCTGGTGATATGGTTACCTTGACAATCGGTGAACCGATGGGACAACCTGGTGGAACAAATACACTTAAAATTATCAAAGTGAAATAATTTATTTGGAGAATTTATGCCTTTAGTATCAATGAGACAACTTTTAGATCATGCCGCAGAGTATGGTTATGGACTTCCAGCTTTTAACGTAAATAATCTGGAACAAGTTCAAGCAATTATGTCGGCTGCTGATCAAATTGGAGCGCCTGTAATCATGCAAGCGTCTGCGGGCGCTAGAAAATATGCTGGGGAATCATTCCTCAGGCATTTAATAGAAGCTGCGGTTGAGGCCTATCCTCATATTCCCTTAGTAATGCATCAAGATCATGGACAAAGTCCAGCTGTATGTATGGCAGCCATTAAAAGTGGCTTTACTAGTGTCATGATGGACGGATCTTTGATGGCAGATGGTAAATCTGTCGCCCCCTATGAATATAACTTGGAAGTTTCAAAGGAAGTTGTAAAGTTTTCTCACTCTATTGGCGTTACTGTAGAAGCCGAATTAGGCGTACTAGGATCACTCGAGACGATGATGGGTGATAAGGAAGATGGTCATGGCGCTGAGGGAACAATGACTCGCGAACAACTCTTAACAGACGTTGAGCAAGCTGCTGATTTTGTGAGTCAAACGCAATGTGATGCATTAGCAATCGCTATTGGAACAAGTCATGGAGCATATAAGTTTAGTAAGAAGCCAACTGGGGATACTCTAGCAATTGCGCGTATTCGCGAAATTCATGCACGTATTCCTAATACGCATTTAGTCATGCATGGTTCTTCTAGTGTTCCACAAGAGTTATTAGCCGAAATTCGTGAATTTGGTGGAGATATGAAAGAAACGTACGGAGTACCCGTCGAAGAGATTCAAGAAGGAATCCGTAATGGTGTTCGCAAAATCAATATTGATACAGATATTCGTTTAGCTATGACTGGTGCAATTCGACGTTATCTATTTGAAAATCCAGGTAAGTTTGATCCACGTGATTATCTAAAACCAGCTAGAGAAGCCGCAAAACAAATTTGCTTGGCCAGATATATTGCCTTTGGTTGCGAGGGTCAAGCTGGCAAAATTAAGCCGATTTCGTTAGATAAAATGGTTCAAAGATATAACTCTGGAGAACTTACTCAGGTTGTACGTTAATGATCGCATTATTTGAGACTTCGATTCAATCCCTGCCACTGATTTCCAAAGGAAAGGTCCGGGACATTTACGCTATTGGTAATGATCAATTGCTAATGGTCACCACAGATCGCCTGTCAGCATTTGATGTTGTGATGCAGGACCCCATTCCTGGAAAAGGAATAGTCCTTAATCAAATGGCGAATTTTTGGTTTGAGAAGCTCGCTTGGATTATTCCCAATCACTTAACTGGGATTAATCCTGAGTCAGTAGTAAATCCAAACGAGGTGAGTCAGGTTACAGGGCGAGCCATCGTGACCAAAAGATTAAAACCGATTATGGTAGAGGCTGTTGTAAGAGGATATCTATCAGGTAGTGGTTGGAAAGATTATCAAGCATCAGGTTCAGTCTGCGGAGTCCCTTTACCAGCTGGACTAAAAAATTCTGAAAAGTTACCTGAGCCAATCTTCACTCCAGCAGCAAAAGCGGATGTGGGAGATCATGATGAGAATATTTCCTATGATCAAGTAGTGGAAAAAATAGGGTCGGAGATAGCGGCTAAAATAAAAGAAGTAAGTATTCGCTTATACGTAGAGGCTTCTAAATACGCTACTACGAAGGGAATTATTATTGCTGACACTAAATTTGAGTTCGGTTTAGATGAGGCCGGTCAGTTAGTTCTAATGGATGAAATTTTGACGGCAGATTCTTCAAGATTTTGGCCAGCAAACTCCTATGTCGTTGGCGAAAACCCACCGTCATATGACAAACAGTTTGTGAGAGATTGGCTTGAACAGGTCCTCATTAACGGTAGTCATTGGGACAAAAAAGCACCTGCACCAAAATTGCCACAAGAGGTAATTGAAAAAACTGCTCAAAAATATCAAGAAGCATTGGATGTGTTGACGCATTAATAGCGAGTGAATTAAGTATTCAGTTAGAATAGTATGCTTCTATTCAGCTTACTGAGGATCGAGTCCCATGACAGATACGACGACAAAAGACATACCCCCCGTTATAGTTGGGATAGTCATGGGTTCAAATTCTGACTGGGAAGTCATGTCAGAGGCCGCAAAAATTCTTCAAGAGTTCAATATTCCTCACGAATGTAAAGTTCTATCTGCTCACCGTTTGCCGGATGAGATGTTTACTTATGCAGAAGAAGCAAAAGAAAGAGGGCTGGTTGCAATTATTGCTGGAGCCGGTGGAGCAGCTCATTTACCGGGAATGTTAGCAGCCAAAACAATTATTCCAGTTTATGGTGTGCCTGTCCCCAGCAAATATTTAAGAGGCCTAGATTCTCTATATTCCATTGTTCAAATGCCTAAGGGAATCCCTGTGGCTACTTTTGCAATAGGCGAAGCTGGAGCAGCGAACGCAGCTCTACATGTGGTAGCCATGTTAGCGCTCAGCAATCCTGAACTTGCAAATCAACTTGTTGACTTCAGAGCGACACAGTCTGATAAAGCACGTTCAATGCAATTAAATTAATATTCGTTGTATTTTTTTAATGAATCCTTTTTTCCCTTCTAGTTGGCTTGGTATTTTAGGTGGCGGTCAGTTAGGCCGTTATTTCTCGCAGGCTGCGCAAGATTTAGGCTATTCGGTTTGTGTTCTTGATCCAGATGAAGATAGTCCGGCAGGAAAAATTGCCCAAAATTTTATTCGAGCAGATTATTTAGACAAAGTTGCTTTGGCAGAGTTTGCAAAAACCTGCGTTGCTGCTAGTACAGAGTTTGAGAATGTACCAGCAAAAGTTTTAGATTGGTTAATTGAACAAAATGTTTATGTTGCACCAGTTAGTCGACCAGTATCGATTGCTCAAAATCGAACAGCTGAAAAAGAATTTTTGAGTAACTGTTCCAAAAAAACCGGAATTCAAACAGCGCCCTATTGCATCATTACAAGTACTCAGGATTGTAAAAATATTGCAGGCGATATGTTCCCCGCTATTTTAAAAACTACCCGATTAGGATATGACGGTAAGGGTCAAAAGACCATTAAAGAACCTAATGATTTAGAAAATGCATGGTTTGATTTAGGTCAAGTGGAGTGCATTTTAGAAAAAAAATTAGATCTGGCTTTTGAGGTTTCTGCCATTGTAGCTAGATCCTTTGATAATGAGGTTGCAATTTTTCCGGTGGCTCAAAATAAGCACCGAAACGGCATTCTTCATTTGAGTATCGTACCTGCTCCGTCACTCAGTGAGTCTCAGGAAAAAGAAATTTTGGAGGCAACCAAAACAATTATTCGCGAATTAGACTATGTAGGTGTTTTATGCGTTGAGTATTTTGTTTTAGGGGACGGTACCTTGATTGTGAACGAGATTGCACCAAGACCTCATAACTCTGGTCATCATACTTTAGACTCCTGTTTTACTAGTCAATTTGAACAACAAGTTAGGACCTTAGCAAGGCTACCACTTGGAAAAACAGATTTAATACAACCAGTTGTGATGTTAAATTTACTAGGCGATATTTGGTTTGATGATAATAATCAACTGATTCAACCCGAGTGGGATAAAGTGCTCTCGATACCCAGTGCCAAACTACATTTATACGGCAAGACTGAACCAAAATTAGCCAGAAAAATGGGTCATATTAATTTTCTTGCTGAAAATATTGAATCTGCCATGTCAGATGCAACTCTTGCAATGGAAATTTTAGGTATTCCTAAAGAATGAATATTGAAATAATTGGTAATTCATCAATAGATATTTCAAAAAGTGTAGCTCATCTTATTCAGGATGGATTGATTGGGTTTCCAACAGAAACAGTGTATGGTCTAGGTGCAAGAGCAGATCATCCTGAGGCGGTTACAAAAATATTTCAGTTAAAAGGAAGACCCTCAAACCACCCTTTGATTGTGCATATCCCGGCAGCAAAAGAAAATACAGATTTTTATTGGATGACTCAGCTTGAACCATGGGCAAGGGATATCCCCAGTGAGGCTTTACGTTTAGCCCAAGCTTTTTGGCCTGGCCCTTTAACCATGATTCTTCAAAAGGCTAAAGGCGTTATCGACGAAGTTACTGGTGGAAATGAGACGGTTGGATTAAGATGTCCCAATCAAAAAACGGCATTAGAAATATTGAAGCAATTAGGTACTGGAATAGCAGCGCCATCAGCAAACCGTTTCGGTAAAATATCTCCAACCAATGCAGAGCATGTTTATGAAGAATTCAGCCCGATTAGAAGTTCATTTTCAAATGAGTTTGATTTGCTCATTGTTGACGCTGGAGAATGTGAAATTGGTATTGAGTCGACCATTATTGATTTAACAAATATTGATACCCATGGCCTTAGGATTTTGCGTCCTGGAATGATTTCTGTAAAAGAGATTGAAGATAAAACGGGCCTTATCGTTGGAAAAGTAGCTGATAATAAAGTGGCGCACTCTGGTAGTCACCTCGCTCACTACGCTCCAATGACGCCCTTAAAAATCATTGAGAGTCCCTTAGCGCAGTTGGTTTTTCAACCAAGCGAAAACAGTATTTACTTGAGTGTGATGGATGAAGATTTAACAAGCCTACAAAACATTCCCGTTCATCCTTTACCGACTGATGCCAAAAGCCTAGCTAAAATAATCTATGCTCTGTTAAGAGAGCTTGATAAAAAATCTTATAAAACAATTTATCTCCGAGCTTTACCTCAAGATAGTCAATGGGATGCAATTAGAGATCGATTACAGCGCGCAGCTACTGGATCTGGGAGGTCTTAGTATTGTTAGAAACTTTTAGCGGACCATCTTCAGATAGCCAAACTATGAGAGCGTCATTAACAATATTTAGCCCTTCATTTGCTTTAGAGTGATTAACCATACTTGCAATTGCGTAAATTTTTCCGGTTTTACTCACTACGAAGCCAGCGATTGATCTTACATTGCGAAGTGAACCCGTTTTGATGTAAGCTCCACTTTGATTAAGCTTATCTGGAAATGGTATTTTATTTTGTAATGCATCCTTATGCCAAACATGATTAACTAAACTTTTAAATTGGTTAACCAAACGATGGCGCATAGTGCCATCAACTCCAGCAACCGGTAAGGAGCCAATAAAAATATCGTTGTGTTTCGAAATAGCGGCATATCTGAGTAAATCAGTCATATGTTGTGGTGATATTCTCTCTATGTCGGATAAACCTGAGCCATTTTCTAATATCAATTCTGACATATTAAATTGATGATCTTTTAGCCATTTTTGTGTTTGAGAAATTGCGTCAAGTGTTGATACTTGCAATTTATTACTTTCTAAGGCGGGGGTTAAAAAGACGTGTCGTGCCATGACGTTATTTGAGAATTTATTGGTATCGATGACGGCCTCAGTTAATGAGGTACCGGCATACTCTAAGATAAGCGGCGTATCGTTTGGGACTTTATTATTTTGGAAGTTTGGTTTTTTTAACCATTGCCCACCCACCGACTCCCAGGCAGAAATAAAACCCATTTTGAAAAATTGATCATTGGGAATTGAGACAACATTGAAAACTACGTCATTACATTTACTTGGTAATTTCCCATCTAAGTTTGCAGTCCATTGCTCATTATCTTCTTGAGATACGGTTAGCTTAATATTCTTTTTCCAGTCGATACAATCTCCTTGGAAAATCTTAAGGCGATTATTTATCTTAAAGTTGGCTAGCAACGGGGTAAAAGAAATAGCTACATTTTTTTTGGTTGAACTTAAGTGAAAAGAAATAGTTTGAAACGAATATAACAAAGGATTCGGAGAAACGTTATACGATTTTGATTCCTCACCATCATTGGGGGCAGAATCTTTTACAGAAGGGTTATAGGCGGACGTATCCAAGCTAATGTCAGCGTTGATTTTGTTTACGCCTAAACTTTTTAATTGGTCCATCAGTTTGACTAAACTTTCTGGCACCATTTTAGGATCGCCAAATCCTTTTACATAAAGATGACCCTCTAGGACTCCTCGATCTATCCTGCCTTTTAAATAAAGCTTAGTTTTGAAACGATACTCTGCACCTAATTGATCCAATGCACTAATTGTGGTTAAAAGTTTGATGGTTGATGCCGGATTCATTGCTAAGTCAGCATTCCAACCGATAGAATGAAAATTCTTAACACTATCATCTGGATTGAGTAATATGACTGAAAAAGCAAAAGAATCGTTAGGTAAATTTTTACCCACTAAAACTTTCTGAACTTCTGGGGGGATAAAATTCTCTTGCGCTAATGCGTTAAGAGAATAAGAGGAGACGACAATAGTCATCCCAATTATTAATTGAACAGACAGTTC
Source organism: uncultured beta proteobacterium (assembly GCA_903889595.1). Taxonomy (GTDB): domain Bacteria; phylum Pseudomonadota; class Gammaproteobacteria; order Burkholderiales; family Burkholderiaceae; genus Polynucleobacter. The sequence continues at coordinate 20,187 of CAISYI010000201.1, read as the reverse complement.
TATGAAATTAAACTTAAAAAAATAGCGCATTAGAAACAAATTTGCAATTGAGCATAGTTAGAATTAGATTTCATTTAAGCATAAATTCAAACCAATATTCACATGTTTGAAATCAGGGCTTAAAAAAAGACTAAAAAATAGGAGATAAGTGGTGAATAAACTGAACTTAGCCCAAGAGATTGCTATCGGAGCAGATATTCCTTTATCAAAAGGCGAGCTTGTTTTGCAGGTTATATTAAAAAATATTGAAACTGCTTTAGTTACTGGAGAAAGTATTCAGATTGCGGGATTTGGGGCTTTTTCAGTAAAACCACGATCTGCAAGGAAAGGACGTAATCCAAAGACTGGAGAAATCATTCAAATTGAGTCGTCAAATGCCATTAAATTCTCACCAGGAAAAGGTTTTAAAGATTTTCTTAATATAGATCAACAGTATTGATTAAAATAGGGCTATTCTTTTAAGGAGATTTACCTTGAGCCCGATTACAAATATTGAAGATTTAAGAGTTCTCCATGAAAAACGTGCGCCACGTATGTTTTATGATTACGTAGACTCAGGTTCTTGGACTCAAAGCACTTATCGAGCAAATGAATCAGATTTTCAATCGATTAAGTTTCGTCAACGTGTTGCTATTAATATGGCAGATCGTTCGATTAAATCAACAATGTTGGGACAAGAAGTTGCAATGCCTGTAGCTTTAGCGCCTGTCGGTATGACTGGGATGCAATTTGCCGATGGAGAGATTCAAGCTGCAAATGCCGCAAAAAAGTTTGGAGTTCCTTACTGTTTATCAACGATGAGTATTTGTTCAATCGAAGAAGTGTATAAGAGAACCCAAGCGCCATTTTGGTTCCAGTTGTATGTAATGAAAGACAAAAAATTTGTTTCAGCATTAATCGAAAGAGCCCGAGCAGCTAACTGTTCTGCTTTAGTGATTACTTTAGATTTACAAATACTAGGACAGCGCCACAAAGATATTAAGAATGGTTTATCTGCACCACCAAAACCAACCATAAAGAATTTACTAAATTTAATGACTAAACCATCTTGGTGTTTAGGAATGTTAGGTACAAAAAACCGTGATTTTGGTAATATCGTAGGTCATGTTCAAGGTGTCGATAATATGTCCTCTTTGAGTGCTTGGACCGCAGGTCAATTTGATCCATCCTTAGACTGGTCAGAGGTTGAAGCCATCAAAAAACAATGGGGTGGAAAAGTTATCCTCAAGGGTATTATGGATGCAGAAGATGCAGTTCTAGCTAAAAATGTTGGAGCTGACGCCATTATTGTTTCTAATCATGGTGGTCGTCAATTAGATGGTGCTCCATCCACCATTGCGGCCTTACCTTCTATCATTCAAGCTGTTGGAAATGATATTGAAGTATGGCTAGATAGCGGTATTCGCTCTGGTCAAGACGTTATTAAGGCTCTCGCTTTAGGGGCAAAGGGAACTCTTATTGGTCGGTCTTATATTTATGGTTTGGGAGCTATGGGTGAGGCCGGAGTAACGAAGTCATTAGAAATTATTGCTAATGAATTAGACCTCACCATGGCTTTTTGTGGACTAAGATATGTCAAGCAAGTAGATTCAAAAATCTTATTAAATGGCAGTTACTAACTAACGCCCACCAGAGACATCAATCAGGGCACCATGAACATAGCTGGATTGGTCTGAACACAACCAAAGAACTGTTTGGGCTACTTCAGTTGGTTCCCCAATCCTTGCCATTGGAACACCTGCACCCCACTTTTCAATCACTTCTCGACCACCATGTAAGTCATGTATGCTAGTTCCAATCAGTCCAGGGCGAACAGCGTTAACGCGAATTCCAACATTACCGACTTCCTTGGCTAATCCCATTAAAAAGCCGTCGACAGCCGCTTTAGAAGCTGCATAATGAATTTCTTGGGCAATTCCACCAGTTCTTGCAGCGACGGATGACATAAGAACAATTCTGCCGCCTTCTCCACCCAGTACTGTAGACATTCTTTTAATTGCTTCTCTTGTTGAGATCATTAAGCCGATTACATTGATATCAAATAATTCTCTCAACTGGGCAAAGGTCGTTTCAGTCACTGGATTCTGTCCACCAATAATTCCAGCATTTGCAACAAAAGCATCAAGCTTCCCATACTGGTCTACATCTTTAAATAATCGAACAATTTCATCTTCTTTCGAGCAGTCAGCTTGAATAGCAGCTGCGGCACCACCTTCATTAATAATTTGCTCAACTACTCCCTCAGCTTCTTTAGCACCTCTTGTGTAGTTAACTACAACAAAGTACCCCTGCTTTGCAGCACCTTTAGCAATTTCAGCACCGATTCCTCTACTTCCGCCAGTAATTAGCATGACTTTTTTATTCATATTGTCTCCCCTATAGTGTATCAATTTTAAACATGTTTTAATTTTCAATGGAGTCTAGTGAATTTTTTCTTTGTTTGCACTGACACTGTGATTTAAAAGTAAGGTGTTTAAAAAATTATTAATGTCCTCATTATTGTTTTGTAAAGCATCAATCAAGGCTGTTTTAGCTTTTTCAAAAGTACAAAAGCTTGCGTCATCAATTTGCTTACAGGCTTTTATGACGTCTAGAGCTTGAATAATTTTTGCTCCGCCAATAATCTTATGAACTATCTGTCTTATTACATGCGGATTACTTTCGGCATTAATTTGCGAAAGTTCAGAAATGATCTGATTTTGACACTTCATCAACGACTCTAAAATATCTATTTGATTATTAACATCAGATCCCGTGAATTCAAAAAGAGATTTTAGGTTCCACGATTTTGGCGCACTCAAACCTAGGGAATGAGAAATGATTTCCTTTAAGTGCTTTAATTCAACTGGTTTTATGACAAATTGGGATACGCATGGAATAGTGGAATTGAGAGATTGTATTTGCCCAGTTAAGACAATGACGGGAATATTTTTGTAATGATTGTTAATGAAACATGCTAATTCAGATCCAAGCATCTGTGGCATCGATTCGTCTGTTAATACTAAGTCAATTGTGTACTCAGATAAAACCTTTAAGGCTTCTTCACCATTAGAAGCTTGCCGAACTTTATAACCTAACTGAATAAGTTGCTTTGCTAATACTTCTCTGCAAACCTCGTAATCATCAACAATTAAAATCGTATTCATTTCTAATGATAATTTGTCGGTTTTAGTTAGAGTCAAATGTTCATTATTCAGGGGATGCGCTTGAGCAGACGATCTTTTACAAGAAACCTTAAAAGAAGCACTAGTTCCTAGGTCTTCCTCACTAATGAGAGTTAGATGACTACCCATCATTTGTAATAAATTATTCGTGATACTTAATCCAAGACCCGATCCAGGCATAGACGAGCCAAGACGAGAGTTCCCTTGCTCATAAGGTTCCATGATTCTTGCTAAGTCTTGATGGTTCATGCCACAACCAGTATCAGCAATATGAAATTCAATTAACTGTTCAGCATGACTATCGCATAGTACTTGGCATGTCACACTAATTGAACCTTCTTTAGTAAATTTCACAGCATTGCCAATTAAATTTTGTAGAACTTGTCTAATTCTTACGCGGTCGATAAGTAAGCTAGGAGCTATAGTGGGATCTACAATTAAATGCAATTGGGTTTTATGATCATTAGCTAATGCAGAATACGACTGCATCGTATTTTCAAGAAGATCAATCAGGCTCGTTGGTAAATAAGAAGGTTGATACTTGCCTGATTCTAATTTTGTTAAATCTAAAACTTGGTTAAGGATTTCTAGGAGTGATTTAGCAGTATGGTGAGCACTAATTAATAATTTTTTATTCTCACCACGCATTGAACCATCATTTAATAAAAACTCATGGATTCCAAGGATTGCTTGAATAGGATTTCTTATCTCATGGCTAATTGTTGCGAGAAAATTTGTTTTTGCTTCATTTGCTTGTATTGCATTTATTTTTGATTTAACTAATTTATTCATGTTATCGATATTGTGTAAGTAGGACTTCCTGGATTGCCAAGCAACTTGGCAGATCAAAATTAAAAAAGTACATAGGCAAAATATAAAACCTAGTAACCAAGAAGCAGTGTGTGATCTTTGTAAAGTTAGGTATCCGTCGTCGGGAATATGCAAAAAGTAAATAGTTATTAAAAGTATTAAAAATAAAATTAATGACTTATTGACTAAGTTAAATTGAAAGTATTGGTTCATATATTTTTTCCTTCTTAATCACAAACTTTGTTTTCCCGGCAATAGCAAATTAGATCAGCCATATTGTCTATACCAAGTTTTTCAAATACCCGCATCTTGTATGTGGAGACTGTTTTATGACTGATGTTGAGTGTGTCAGAAATTTCATGATTTCCTAACCCTTTTCCTAAATGCTTTAATACTTGAAACTCTCTTTGTGATAAGGCTTGAAGTTGTTGATTGATTTCAATGCGATGAATATCCATTGAGGTAATAGAATAAAAACAAAATCCTTGAGCTACTGAGGTACATGCGGAAATAAAAACCTTAGGACTAACTGATTTGTTTAAATATCCATGTGCTCCGATTGCTCGAACTCTGTTCCCGTAAGTTTTTTCGTCTAGACTTGTGAAAATTAAAATTCTTATATTGGGGTGCTTTGCCCGCAATCGGCGGATAACATCGAAGCCATCCATATCAGGCATGTCCAGGTCTAAAATAACCAAGTCTGGATTAAGTAAGTTGCAAAGCATTAAACAGCTTGTGCCATTACTCGCTGTTTCGATAACTTCAAACGTAATTAGACTGCTCATAATGCTTTTCAATGCCATAATCATCGTAGGATGATCATCGACTAGCATTGTTTTAACTAGCATAGTTTTCTCTCTCCGTTAGTTGAGGAATGTGGTTTTTTATTTACTGATAAATGTGCAAATTGGCTATCATTAATTTTTAAAATTTGATGTTTAGTTACAGATGGCATTAATAAAGTTCCATAGCAGAAATTCAGCTTCATATTTCTTGCGAAAGTTAAATCATGCACTAATGAGATACCCCCGCTGTAAGTGTGGATTTTTTGATTAGAAATTAAGGTTGTTAATTGATGGTAAATTTCTTTGGAATGAGTCGTCATTGATACGGCCCTAAGAAGGCTAATTGATAGATGAACACCAGAAAATAACTTTTTTTTAAGCCAAGTAAACTCTTGCTCACTTCCATTGAAACCCCAGTACTCAAAAATGATACCTAGCCTCTGTAACTTCAATAAACTTGGTATTAAGTTTTCGTTCGTCGTTTCTTGAAGGCCTATTATTGGAATCTTAATGAGGCCAATTGGTAGGCTTGAAGAAGATATTTGTGCAATCAGTTGCTCAAGTAAAACTTCATTGCTAAGATTTTTTTGATGAATAGGTAAAAGTGTATTTATTGCTCTGCCATGACAATGCCAATAAGCAATATTCTTTAAACCATCTTCAATATGTTGAATGATTTGATTTGCTGGTGCATCTACAAGGGTTTGATGTAAAACGCCAGAAAACTCTTGTGTCATCGTGTCAAAGATTGGCATTAAATTTACAAGTTGAGATTCCAAGAATTTTTCTTGAGGTTTTGACTGAAATAAAACATTTTCTTTTTTGATAATATTTTTAAAAACAGAATAAATTCCCTTTTTTGATGCCATTTTTAACTCCTTAAGCTATAACTATGAAATTTAAGTCTAGTTTTTTAACTCACGGATTCATATAGGTAATGGCTGATAGTTTTGTAGGAATATTCTTACAAAACTATCGATTTATTTCTCTGATTTTTATTGGGAAACTCTTTTGAGTTTGAGAAAAAAGTATTTCGAATGTTTGTATTGACATTTTTCCGAACTAATATAAGACTTATTTAATTCAAATAGCGGTTTTCATAAAGCACTTTCGATAATTCATTTAAAGGGGTCAGCAATTGAAATTTAAAAAAGAATTCACCTTAGGACAGTCTCAAGAGAACTTTGAGTCAATTATTGGAACTTCACTAGTAATTAAGGGAGACATAGTTATCTCCAAAGGGATAAGGATTGATGGAAAGCTATTTGGCAACGTTGTACAAGAAGAAAACCAAAATGCGACCGTTGCTATTTCAGAATCTGCCGAAATTGTCGGAGATATTCATGCTCAACATGTGATTGTTTCAGGTAAATTAACTGGAAATATTTTTGCAATCGAAAGAGTTGAGCTCTTGAGTAATTCTTACGTTGAGGGAAATATCCAATATGGATCTATCGGTATTGCAGTTGGTGCGAAAATTCATGGAAATCTAAATGAATATCAACCTGGTGGAGAAAGTCCCGTTAAGTTAATTTCTCACAAAAAAGCTTAATATTTGAATTATGCAATTGATTTGGGTATCTGGGCCAGTAGGTCAAATTAGAACTTTTAATGTTACTTTTAAAAATGTTCTCGTTAGTTTATTAGGGCTCATTCTGGGCTTTATCGTTTTGGGTGCTTTATTGCAGTTTGTTGGGTTTCGATGGGCGGTAGAATACAATCCAGAGATTGCTAAATCCCTAGGTAATTTGCATTCAGGCTTTGAAATCGATAATCTGAATTATTTTTATCGAGCTAAATTGAACGAAGTTCAATTAAAGCAACAACAAATTAACGATAAATTATTAGAACTCGAAGAAAAAAATAAAGCACTATCAAAACTCGTAACTCCTAATGTTAAGTTCAAAGAACATTTAACAGAGAAAGATATTGGTGGAGCATTTTTACCTAAAAATTTTGATTCCAATAAAAGTTTGATGGATTTAATGGATTTAACTCTTGATCTAATGAGTCTTAGTCAAAAACGTATTGAAAAGTCTAACCAGTTTTGGGGGCAATATTACGATGACTTAGCTCAGACACCCATACTTATTCCAGTTTCACTTGTTAGCTTATCTAGTGGGTTTGGTACTCGTACAGATCCACTCAATAATTATGTCAGTGAGCACACTGGGTTAGATTTTCAAGGTCCTATCGGCATGCCAATTTTTGCAGCGGGGGACGGTAGAATTTTAAGTACTGGTTGGGATAATGCTTACGGATTAACTGTCAAAATAGAACACATTAACGGATTTGTGAGTAAGTATGCCCACGCGAGTAAGATTTTAGTCTCAGAGGGGCAAGATATTAAGGCTGGTCAAATGATCGCTTTGATTGGAAATACCGGAAGGTCTACAGGTCCCCATTTACATTTTGAAATTATTAAATCTGGCACACCCGTCAATCCAAAGAATTATTTGGTTGGTCTGAATCCGGGCTCCCAACGATGATTGTCTTATTGTCGTCGGTTATTAGGTATTTCGAGTAAGGCTTGGATCACTTTCAAATAATAGCTCATCACAGTCGTGGAATGGAGATGCCTGCATAAACTCCAACAATGATTAATGGGCGAAAGTTAAACGATCTTAATCTGATTCAGAAATCAAAACTTGTTTCATTTTTTTTAGTCTAGTGTGAGTTTTTCAGGTTATTTTTTCAAATCGCGATAAAAATTCTCATGGGGGCCAATGGCCTCTAGTGTTATCAATTCTAAAGTATCTTTAACGGTATAGCCCAATAAATAAAGCTGGTTTTGGCTACGAAATTTGAACACGAACATATCGCCTAAATCGCCTTTTTTCTTTTCGCCGATGCTTGGCTTGTCTGAAATTTCCTCTACGGCAATATTAACGTCTGAGGCGACATTATCGTGAAGTTTTTTGTATGCACGACTAAATCTTTTAGTTTGTAGAACTTCGAACCCCATTAGTTCTTAGGGATGTTTCTAGGGACAAATGGTGTTAAGTTGTCCTGTGGTTCAGAGAGGGCTAATAAAGACTCGGCTACAAAACTAACTGGTAAATCAGGGTTATCTAGGGCAGCTCGACCAACCATTGCCCAAAACTCTATTTGACCTGCAATAGTTCGATGTTCGATTTTTGATTCGATTTTGGCTTGCTCATAAAGCAAATCATCAATCCTAACGGGCATTCCCATATTTCTCTCCTTAAATTCATAATTAGTTTACTACAATTGTAGTAAACACTATTTGAAAGTTCTTTAAAAGTTATCAAACCGCTGAATCTAATTGTAAAAATCTTATTTTTAAAATGAAAACGACTACAAATTCAGTCAAAATAAGTATTGGGAGCAAATTCCATCATTAATCCAAACAATCTAGTACCTCAGTTGCAAAAAAATAAAACAAATACTATAATTGTTAGCAATCACCTCTATAGAGTGCTAACAATTTATTCTAGGTGTATTTTTTGTTAATGAATTCAGTGACTTGAATATTTAACTATTGGTTTTTAACTTGATTTATTTTTAGGAGAACGCATGAATTTACGTCCATTGCATGATCGTGTGATCATCAAACGTTTAGATACAGAAACAAAAACAGCATCAGGAATCGTTATCCCTGACAACGCAACTGAAAAACCAGATCAAGGTGAAATCCTTGCAGTAGGACCTGGTAAGCGTGATGACAGCGGAAAAATTATTGCATTAGATGTGAAAATTGGCGATCGCGTATTGTTCGGTAAATATGCTGGTCAGACAGTTAAAGTTGAAGGCGATGAATTACTCGTGATGCGTGAAGAAGACATCATGGCAGTTGTTCAGAAGTAATTAAAAAATAATTGAGAGGAAATTTACATGGCAGCTAAAGACGTAATATTTGGAGATGCAGCACGTGCACGTATGGTAGAAGGTGTAAACATTCTTGCCAACGCTGTGAAAGTGACACTAGGACCAAAAGGTCGTAACGTAGTATTAGAGCGCTCATTTGGCGGTCCAATCGTTACTAAAGACGGTGTTTCTGTTGCTAAAGAAATCGAACTAAAAGACAAATTACAAAACATGGGTGCACAGATGGTTAAGGAAGTTGCTTCCAAGACTGCTGATGACGCTGGTGACGGAACAACTACTGCAACAGTACTCGCACAGTCAATCGTGCGCGAAGGTATGAAGTTTGTAGTGGCAGGTCATAACCCGATGGATTTAAAGCGCGGTATTGATAAAGCAGTTTCAGCAGCTTTGATTGAAATTTCAAAGCTCAGCAAGCCTTGTACTACTACTAAAGAAATCGCACAAGTTGGTTCGATTTCTGCAAATAGCGATACAAGTATTGGTCAAAGAATCGCTGAAGCAATGGAAAAAGTCGGTAAAGAAGGTGTTATCACTGTTGAAGATGGCAAATCTTTAGAAGATGAATTAGATGTTGTTGAAGGTATGCAGTTTGATCGTGGTTATTTATCACCATACTTTATTAACAACCCTGAAAAACAAGTAGTGATTATGGAAACTCCATACATCCTATTGTTTGACAAAAAGATTAGCAACATCCGTGATTTGCTACCAGTACTCGAGCAAGTAGCTAAGTCTGGTCGTCCATTACTCATCATCGCAGAAGATGTCGAAGGTGAAGCATTAGCAACTTTAGTTGTGAACAACATTCGTGGCATTCTTAAAACTTGTGCAGTAAAAGCACCTGGTTTTGGTGATCGCCGTAAAGCAATGTTGGAAGATATTGCTATCCTAACTAAAGGTCAAGTTATTGCTGAAGAAGTTGGCCTCACATTAGAAAAAGTAACTTTAGATGATTTAGGTCAAGCTAAGCGTGTTGAAATCGGTAAAGAAAACACAACGATTATTGATGGTGCTGGTGATGAAAAGCAAATTGAAGCGCGTGTTAAACAAATTCGTGCCCAAATTGAAGAAGCTACAAGCGATTACGATCGTGAAAAACTCCAAGAGCGCGTTGCTAAATTAGCAGGCGGTGTTGCAGTGATTCGTGTTGGCGCAGCAACTGAAGTAGAAATGAAAGAGAAAAAAGCACGTGTTGACGATGCATTACACGCTACTCGTGCAGCTGTAGAAGAAGGTATTGTGCCTGGTGGTGGAGTAGCTTTGGTACGTGCAAAACAATCAATCTTGAATTTGAAAGGCGATAACGCTGATCAAAATGCAGGTATCGGTATTGTATTGCGCGCCATGGAAGAGCCACTTCGCGTAATCGTATCTAATGCTGGTGACGAAGCCAGCGTTGTTATTAATAACGTAGCTGCTGGAACAGGCAACTATGGATACAACGCTGCAACTGGTGAGTATGGCGATTTAGTGGAGCAAGGTGTTATCGATCCAGCTAAAGTTACAAAAACAGCACTCGTTAATGCAGCTTCAGTAGCAGGTTTGTTGTTAACAACAGACTGTGCGATTGCTGAAACAGCAAAAGACGATGGTCCATCAATGCCAGGTGGTATGGGCGACATGGGCGGTATGGGTGGTATGGGCGGTATGATGTAATTTACCAAAATATCGGTAAAGTCAATAAGGCACCTTCGGGTGCCTTATTTTTTAAAAAGAGTTGAACAAGTGTTTAATAAAGTTGAAATATTAAATTCATGCAATTGAAATATTAAGGTAACAAAAAAGACATGTTTGAAATCTATGATTAAAAGATATTTTAAAAAAGGATAGATATGAAAAAGCAAGCTACCAAATTCAAACTACATCCAATTTTTGCCGGTATGGCAATGTTAGGTTTAGTACTACCACATTCATCATTCGCACAACAAGTTACCGACGTCGGTATTGTTAATGCAACTGGCGGTGTTGGTGAGGCAACAAATCCTAAAAACTATGATTCAGTAAAACTTTCACCAGTCAGAACGTCATTAGATGTTGCTAGACCAGTAGCAGAATTAAGCCAAGAGTATATCGATAACTTTACAACTCCAATGTCAAACTTTGCAAATATTGCAAACGGCATGTTGCCTGGTGCATACGGTATTTCATCAAACGGTCCTGGCGGTGCTGATGATAAGATTTGGTTCCGTGGCTTCAAAGATGGTAACTGGACAATGACATTTGACGGTATCCCGTACAACGATACAAACGACCCAACACATCACTCACAAGCCTTCTTCCCAGCACCATTCATCGGTGGCATGACATCTGACAGAAGTCCAGGAACTGCTGCTTCAATCGGACCTGCAAACTTCGGTGGAACGATTGGTTTGTTATCACGTCCGGTTGACAATGAGCGCAGAGTAAGTGCTTTTTATAACTTTGGAAGCTTTAATACCAATGAATACGGAATGGAACTTGCAACTGGTTATTTAGAAAATGCACCAGCTACAAAAATCTTGTTCAATATTCATCATATGGACTCTGATGGAGCGCAAACTTACAACAGACAATATAGAGACGGCGCAAGTTTCAAGTTAGAGTCAGCAATATCTCAAGACACTTCAATGACTTTATTTGCGTCTTGGGTTCACTATATGTCTAACTCAGGTGGCACAATACAACCACTAACATACGCTGTATACACAATTCCTGGTGCAAAAGCCGCAGTACCTGGTAACTTTAAAGATGATGTAAGTTATTACAACAGTAATAATCCATCACGAGCTGATTATTTAGGTTACAACAAATATGACGTTACAACATCATTTAACTATTTAGGTTTTAAGTCTAATTTAGGTGATGGTTGGAAGCTTGATAATAAGACTTATTTTAATTATTATGCTAACCAACAAAACTACGCAAACATTTCTGCTCCTGATCAAACTTCAGCATCTTTGTTAGCTTCTTCAAAGCCAGGCGTTGATAAGTTAAACTCATACCATACAATGGGTAATATTTTACGTTTATCAAAAGATTTTGATATTGGTACTTTAAGAACAGGTATCCAAACTGAAAGATCAGACACACCAAGACACCAAGTTTATGTAAATTACCTTACAGGTCAACAGGCTTCAGGTGGTGTGATTTTTAACGAAGATTTCCAGACAACGATTATTCAACCTTACGCAGAATTCGCGTGGAAAGCGACTAAAGATTTAACAGTTACTCCAGGCGTGAAATACAATACATTCACGCATAGTTTGACCCAATTTCCAGACAGTGGCACTGTCGGTAATTTAGGTGGTGCTGCAAATGTGATGAATTCAAGAACTTACACCGATGTATTACCGTTCTTAGATGCTCGTTATATGATCCAAAAAAATTGGTCAGTCTACGCACAGTATGCAACTGGCGATTTGATTCCTCCAACCAGTACTTATGATGTAACTGGTTCGTTGGTAGGAACATTACCTGACCCAATGAAAACGAAAACATATCAAGTCGGTACTGTATTCCAAGCGCCGGATTACTCTGTTGATTTTGATATATTCCAAACTACTGCAGACGTATCATATGCTTCCCAAGTTGTTAACGGAGTTACTAGTTACTACCAAGCACCAGCCACGACTTATAAAGGTGTTGAAGGTTCAGGTAACGTAATGCTTGCGCGTAACTTAAACTTGTATTTGAACGCGATGTACTACAGTGCAACGTATGACACAACAGGTTTATCAGTTGCTAACGTTCCACAGGATATGGAAACAATTGGCTTGTTCTACAGGGCTAATAATTGGTCATTAGGTGGAACAGTGAAGCGTATCGGAGCAATGTGGCAAGATAATACAAAAGCTACGCAAGTTAACGAAGCTTATCAGATAGATCCAATCATTTTGACAAGTTTAACTGCTAACTACACATTCTCAGAAATTCCAACATTTGTAAAGAGTATGAGATTAAGAGTTGGTATCGATAACCTTTTCGATCAAAGATATATTTCAGCTGTTAAATTCGGATCATCAACATCAGTGTTAGGTGCAAGTTCTACTGACACAGTTCAATATACATCTGGAAGAGCATTATTTGCAGGTGTAACTGGAAGCTTCTAATTTTCAATTAAAGTAAAGAGTCAAAAAAAGATACTCACCTAAGACAAAATCTTGGGTGAGTATTCTTCTTAGTTTAGAACCTAAATAGTAGTTTTAATCAGTAAAAGAAATAAAAAATGAATTTACAATACTTCTTCACACTTGCAAATAGTTCAGGTGGGATACTTTATTTTATGATGGCTATTCTATTTGTAGCAATAGTCATCATCGTTGAACGCCTCAAACACTTATCAGATATGAGGCGGGTTGGTGATGAATTAATTAATCTTTGTCAATCCAAACAGGGAATTCAACTGGAATCATTACAAGCATTAGAAAAAGGTCATGATGATTATCCAATTATTCAATTGCTCAAAATAGTTCTTAATACGAATATCAAAGATCAAAATAGAGAAGCCCTAGGTGGAAATTTAGAAGAGGCAATCATGCTAGAAGTACCTCATCTAGATAAAAGTGTTTGGATTTTAGATACGATCATTACACTGGCTCCATTGCTTGGATTGTTCGGGACAATTGTTGGTATGTTTAACGCCATGGCTTTTATTACAGATATCCAAAATTCTGCAGTTCAAATTTCTGGTGGTATTTCTGAAGCATTGATATCAACTGCTTTCGGACTTGTAATCGCAATGATCGGCTTAAGTTTTTATAACAATATCAATTACAAAATTAGATTTTTATTGCATCAAATGGAAACATTTAAGGTAATGGTTCTTAACCGTGCTGATGAATTTAAAAATTTAAAGTCATTATGAGATATTTAGAATCAAGAAAACCAAGGATAGAGATCATTCCGATGATCGATATCATGCTCTTCCTACTTGTGTTTTTTATCATGATGGCTTTAAAAATGATTCCCACAAGTGGACATGTGACTAAGCTACCGACTAGTTCGACGACAACTGTTATTCAAAATTCTAAAATGACAGTTGAGGTTTTAGAAAACAATAGTTTAATGGTTGATAGCAAGCCTATGTTGGCTGGAGAGTTAACTAATTTGTTAAAGCAAATGGATACATCCAATTTAATGATCACAGTAGTTGGAGCCGATACCGTTTCCTTACAAACTTTGATGTACGTAATCGATGCCATTAAATCTAGCGGAGCAACTCAGATTGCTCTTGCCGCTCACAACAAATCAAAATAAAAAGTAGGTGTTTTATGGAGTTAAGTAAGAACACTACTCCTTTGTATTCGTTAAGTACTATTGGTCAAGCCTTTTTGATTGAAGTATTAGTGCTAGGAATTGCATTTATAACGTTTACAGGGATATTTAAGGAAAATACTCCGCCGCAAGACGTGAGTATTAACCTAGTAATGAATGAAGAGCCAAAATCATTAAAACCACCAGAGCCTCCCAAGCCAAAGGTGGTACCTGTTGTAAAGCCAAATACTCCAAAGGAAGTTAGAACAGAAAGTGTCCCTGTTACGAATCAACCTGCAGATAATTTAGTTAAAGAAACAGTAGCGTCTAATGTAACCGCGAGAAATGAAACTGCTCCACCTGCACAGCCTAACGTTAGCACGCCTGACCCAATGGCAGTTTACAGAGGTCAGGTGAACGCTGCGATTCAAGCAGCTACTTCATGTTCTTCTGCCGCAAAGGATATGAATCTAAAAGGAAAAGCAAGAGTTCAATTTAATCTATTAGACGGTGTGCCTTCTAATGCAGTTGTTGCCAATACCAGTGGCATACCAATGCTGGATACCTCTGCTGCGAATGCTGTAAAAAATGCTAGATATCCCAAACCACCTACAGAATTTGCAGGTCAAACAAAACCAATGAGCGTGCTCGTTAACTTAAACTGTACTGATTAAACAATGATGAATATTAAAATCAAAAAGCTTTTTTCTCTGGCAATAATATTAGGAAGCATTTTTTTACTAAATACTGGATTTGCAGCGCAAGAAAATAGCGATTATGTCCAACCATATTTAGTTGTTGGAGATAATCAATATATCCTTAGAGCAGTTACCAATTTGGCTAAATGTCCTACTGTGCAATGGGACTCCCAAGACCCAGAAGAAATGAAAGTAAGGGTTTTAGGGGCAAAAATACCACTAAGAAAAAAATCGGATGTTATCGAGTCCGATTTCCCTATCCTGACTTGTGAGATGGTTTGGCCACAAGATGCAAAAGAAGGCAAAGTCAATAAACAGGTATTTAAACGCCCAGCCAGTGAAATTAAAAAAATCCTGGTTGTGGCTGATACAGGATGTAGACTAAAAGGTGCCGAGAACTTTTATCAAGAGTGTAATGATCAGGTAAAGTGGCCACTAGCTCAGATAATGTCTCAAGCAGCTGCTAAAAACCCGGATTTAGTCATTCATATAGGTGATCTTCATTATCGCGAAAGTCCTTGTCCAGAGTCCTTGCCCGGGTGTAAAGGATCACCATGGGGTTATGGATTTGATACTTGGAAGGCAGACTTTTTTGTACCAGCAAAGCCACTTTTAGAAAAAGCACCTTGGGTCTATGTCAGAGGTAATCATGAGGCTTGTTCCAGGGCTGGGCAAGGTTGGCACCGATTTATCGATACCAGTAGTTGGGATGAAAAAAGAAGCTGTAATGACCATACTAATGATGTATTTGGAGATTATTCTGAACCATTTTCTGTTTCCTTGGGTAAGGAAGCTCAATTCATTGTGTTTGACTCTGCAAAGAATGCCACAAAAAAAATTACTGAAAAAGATGAAAGCTTCTCAATATACCTTAATCAGTTTAAGACAATTGAAAAGTTAGCAATCAACAAAAAGTTTAATATTTTTGGTAGTCACCATCCACTTAATATCGTCCTACCTACTAAAAAGAAAGATAGTGAATCAGAGTATCAATTGTATCCAACTGGATTTACGAATATTCTTGCTGGTCTAAATGGCGACGAATTATTCAAGTCGCCCATTAACTTAACGATTCATGGTCACAACCATATCTTTGAGGCGATTACCTATGATATCAATCGACCAGCTGAAATTGTTTCAGGAAATAGTGGATCATCTTTGGAAGAGATAAATAATGTTGAGATTAAATTATCTGATGTTCAGAAAAATTTACTCAAGATTAAAGAGTTTTCTAGTTATCAAGATTTTGGTTTTGGAACATTGGAACGTCAAGACGCTCAAGGACAGAAGTGGCTATTTACAGAGTTCGATATAAATGGCAAGGAATTGCTACAGTGCAATGTTTATGACAGAACTGTAATCTGTAAATAATTGAGTTTTGAACAAGTTATGTAAGTTTTTTACTTCTTTAACTTAACGAAGCTTGGATCCTTGAGATTCAAAGAAAGTTTAATTACATAGTTTTGTGCGTCGAAAACTATTAATAGTGGAAGAACCTCATCTCGAATAAACTCTCTAACAAGAATTATTAAAAGACTCTCGAAGTAATTTTAGAAAATTAAAGCCAAACTCTTTACATCACTTTTAGAAATTCGGAGTACTTCATTTAAATAGATTCAACTTGAAAAATCTCTTTTTGAATGTTATTTATATTAATATCTGGAGCAAATAATTCTATGAAGTTTAAGGAGTGCCTTGACACGAAGTCATTAGAACGCAAACCCAAATAGATTAAATTAGGTTCAAATAAGTGGCTTGCAGTTCTGGACCTTAAATTCTTATCATTTTTTTGATCGTACGCGATAGCAGGTAATATTGCAATTCCCATACCCAATTCAACATAAGTTTTGATTACGTCAGCGTCAATTGCATTTAAAACAATATTTGGATTAAGGTTTGCATTAAAAAAAACGTCTAATATTTTTGATCTCGAAATAAAATCAAAATCATAGGTTATAAGTGGGTGGTTTATTAAGTGATGAAGATCAATGTTCTTGATTTTATTCAATGGATGTCCAAGTGGCATCATAATAATCCTGGGTATTTCATAACATTTTAGAAAAAATAGATTCGAAATTTTTTCAATTGGTTTCGTAGCAATCGATAAATCAGCTGATCCATTCGCTACCATTTTGGATGAATCTGAAGGTGTCCCTTGTAAGATTCTTAACTTAACAAATGGGTATTTGATCGAAAATTGTTGAATTATTTTTGGCAGAACATATTTGGCTTGGGTATGAGTAGTGGCGATTGTAAGTGAACCTTTATCAGGAAAATTATTTTCCTCTCCTAAACGCTTGATACTCTCAATTTTATTCAAAATATCTTTTGATAATTGAAATACTACATCTCCAACATTGGTAAGTGAAGTTAGCCGATTTTTATTTCGTACAAATAATGAAGTATCTAACTCTTTTTCAAGTGTCAGAATTTGTCTACTAAGCCCAGGTTGTGACATGTTTAATAATTCTGCGGCTTTAGAAATATTAAAGTCATTTTGAACAATTTGTTGAAATAGGAAAAGTTGTTGTAATGTCATTTCAAATTTCCAATTTAGAAAAAATTATTTGAGATATAACTATACCAAAAAAGCATGGTACATAACAAAATTAGTATTTGCAATTATATTGTCAACTTACTAATATTCAAATAATTACTTATTGTTGGAGAAAAGAATGTTATTACTTGAGCATCAAGCTAAAGATATACTTCGCTCTGTTGGTATCAATACACCAGAGGAGAATTTGGTTTTGCGGGATCAAGGCCATAATTGGAAATCTGATTATCCAGTCGCAGTTAAGGCCCAAGTTCATTCTGGAGGTCGTGGAAAATCTGGCGGAATCGTTTGTGCTAATAACAAAGAGGAACTTTCTTTAGCAATTGATAACTTGTTCAAACAAAAATTTATTGATGAATACCCATCTTCACTTCTGATTGAACCTTGGGTAAAAATTAAAAGAGAGTTGTACTTATCAATTGTTGTTGATCCTCAGGCTGATGGTTACGCTTTGATTTATTGTCCCGATGGTGGAGTTGATATCGAGAGTTCTGAAAATAAAATCATTTACAGGTATGGAGTGATAGAGAATTTCCGATCCCATCATTTGAGATCTATTCTTGAAAAAATTGAAGAAGACTATCGTTTAGTTGAAAAAATAATTTTTCTTAGTCAAATTCTTGCTTCAACGGCTTTTGCTAATGACTGTACAACGATTGAGATTAATCCCCTTGCACTTTTGGAGGATGAGCAGTTAATGGCCTTAGACGCAAAAATAGTCTGTGATGATTGGGCCGGTTTCAGGAATACTAACATCGCAAATATTATAAAAAGTGAAATAAGTAAATGTGACCCACTTTTAAAAGCCTCTCTTGAAATGAATCATATGTATGTCAAATTACCTGGAGATATAGGATTAATTTCAGGAGGTGCGGGAATGACCATGGCAGCAATGGACATGATTGATAGCTTTGGCGGAAAGCCAGCTTGTTTTTTAGATGCTAGTCCAGGCCCAACATCCACAAGAGGTTATAAACCTGCCTTAGACCTGCTAGAAGCCGATAACAATGTAAAAGTTATTTTAATAAGCATTTTTGGTGGTGGGACACAAATGCAAAGAGTTGCTAACGCAATGCAGCAATTATTAGAAACTGGTAATTACAAAAAGCCGATAGTTTTTAGACTTGATGGAACAAATATTGACTTAGTTCCAGATATCCTTAATTCTTTTGGAGCCTTCAATCATCCATCTCTTGAGTCCGCAGTTAAAGAAGTGGTAAGCATTGCTAGGAGTGCACAATGAGTATCTTATTAGATAGAAATAATCGTGTAGTTGTAATGGGAATAACAGGTGCAATGGGCACATTTTTCGCAGAGGATAGCGGTGCTTATGGCACACAAATTGTGTCTGGCGTCTCACCTGGAAGAGCTGGTTTGAATGTAGGAAAGATCCCAGTTTTTAACAACGTTAAAAAAGCATGCAGTGAAACGGGCGCTGATACAGCAATGATATTCGTGCCACCTCAGTTCGTAATGGGTGCTGCACTTGAAGCTATTGAGTCGGGTTGTAAATTGATAGTTGCGACTGCCGATGAGATACCTGTGAGGGATACGATTGCAATTAGACAATCTGCAATACGTAATGGTGTCAATTTTGTAGGACCCAATTCTCCAGGAATAATTTCACCCGGCAAAGCTAAATTAGGTTTTATGCCCTCATTTTGTTTCAAGGAGGGGAGTGTTGGCGTAATCTCTAGAAGTGGATCGCTATCTTATGAGGGTTCTAAAAGATTAACTCAAGCAGGTATTGGTCAATCCTCAGTGATTGGGATTGGTGGTGATCCAATTAAGGGAACAACAGCAGGTGAGGCAATAAAACTTTTCCATGATGATCCGGAAACAGATGTGATTTTATATTTAGGTGAAATCGGTGGAAATGAGGAAGTGAGTATTACAAATTACGCTTTATCAAAAGATTCAAAGCCAGTTGTTGCTTATATCGTAGGCCGTATGGCGCCCCCAGGTAAAAAAATGGGCCATGCTGCAGCCTTAATCAGTTCAAACGCGGAAAGTTATCAAGCAAAAATGGAATTACTTTCAAGATCAAATGTTCTGTTTGCAAAAGAGATTAGCGAAATTGTTGGATATGTAAAGCAAGCATTAAATTTAAAAAATTAAATACAGGAGAAGATAATGACAATACAAACTGAGAAAGAAATTACAAGTGATGCTCCTCAGGGGAAAATTAATGAAGAGTCAATGGCTGCCGCAAGGGCTTTGATTGGAAGTAAGCTGAGGCCTGAGCAATATTTAAGGGATGCTAGCCTTGATTCAATCACAATTTTTTCAAATGGTATCGGAGATCTTAATCCTTTATTTAGAGATCCAGAATATGGAAGATGGACTCGTTATGGAGGAATTATTGCCCATCCTTGTTTCCCATGGACCCATCATTGGCCTGGCCGATCTTACTGGGGATTGCCAGGTGTTCATGGTTTTGGGGTAATGATTGATTGTGAGTTTTTTAGAAACGTAAGACCTACCGATCGCATTAATGTGTGGAACCGAGTAATAGATATTCAAGAAAAACCTTCGAAATTTTCTGGAAAAATGGCTATGCAGTACTTGGAGTCAACTTATACAAATCAGCGTGATGAAGTTTTATGTAAGGCTTTAGGAATGACCGCCCGGCATGAAAGAAAAGCCTCGCGAGATGCAAATAAATATAAAGACGTTAAAACACACACTTACACTGAAAGTGAAATACAAAAAATTGAAAGAATGGTAATTACAGAAGTAGACCGAATTAGAGGAATTAATACCCGCCATTTTGAAGATGTTCATGTTGGAGATCAAATAGATGAAATCGCTCGTGGACCACTATCTATGTCTGATACGATGGCATTTGTGATAGGTTCAGGAAGAGGAGCAGCTCATGGTGCATTGTTAAGGCATGCAGTAAAGCACCCGAAACATTATGTTCGAAATGAAAATGGTCAGGGTGTGGAATATACCGGAATTGGTCATCATCGAGAAAATTTTGCACGTGAAGTGGGCGTTCCAGGCATGTATGATTATTTACCGCAAAGAGCAGCATGGTTCGCAACAGCTATAACTAATTGGATGGGAGATGATGCTGTATTAAAACGTCT
>CAISYI010000200.1 GCA_903889595.1 uncultured beta proteobacterium | reverse complement strand
GTAGTTGCTGGCATGACCACCGTTGGCTCACACTCCTTCTTTGAAGACTTAGAAACCTTATTATTAGTTTCTAATCGCAATCTACCTCAAATGGATCAACTCACAGCACATGATATTTGTCCTTATCATTTACCCATTCCTGCCGCGCCACATATTATTGCCAAAGATCAAGGGATTTCGCTGGATTTAGATGTCATGGTTGAGGCTTATGAATTATTAAAAAGCTCTCATGACTCAGTGATAGTTGAAGGTGCGGGTGGGTTTTTAGTGCCTATTTCTGAAACGCAAACATTGGCTAATTTTGCAGCACATATAAAACTACCAGTCATTATGGTGGTTGATATTCGGCTAGGGTGTATCAATCATGCCTTACTCACTGCACTAGCGATTCGCCATCATCAACTAACGGTTGTTGGTTGGGTAGCGAACAGTACTTCCCCACCAGATGCTTATACCGAGAAAAATATTAAAACACTAACTACGCTACTTAAAGAACAATTTAATGCTGAATTGTTAGTTGTCATTCCCTACCAAGGCGATATTCAAACTCCGTACTCGTTAGATTTGATTCAAAGAATATCGACGCTAATCAATCTTAAAAATATTTAATTCAGCAACCTTTTAAATTTATTTTATCTACAGCAATTTTTGAAAAAGCTTTGCTTTTAACTATCAATTTAATCTTCTAGCCTCACACTAGGATATTTTTTTAATAAAAAAAACCCACTGTTTACACAGTGGGTTTGATTACTTCTAGTGTTTCTTTAGTTTTATTACAAGCTGACCTAAGTCAGCAAGTAATTAGAACTTGTGGATTACACCAACGTTAACTGCTGAACCAGTTGTGTTTGGCAAGCCACCTGAGAAAGATGAACCTGAAACTAAACCGTAACCACCAATGTTCTTAGTTGGGTTGCTTGAGTTTGTGTTGATTGGCATGAAGTTACCGTATGCATCGCCGTTAGACCATGCGCCAGCACCGTTCTTAGTCATTGTACCTTGTGCATAAACTGTAGTACGCTTGCTTAAAGCGTAGTGAGCTTGCAAGTTATACATGCTTGAATCAGCAGTAGTAACAATGTAGTTAGCGCCTAACAATAATGCTGGACTAGCTTGATAGCCTAAACCAACCATTGTTGCGTTAGCATTTGCTGTCTTAGTTGCAGTTGTACTACCTGCTGTGTAAGCTGTTTGCTCACCGTGTGCAAATTGTGCACCAATGCTGAATGCGCCCATTGCATATTTAGCACCTGCTACCCAACCCATTTGGTCATAAGCACCTGACTGAGCTGCTGATGAGAAATCCCAAGCTGTACCACCAGTAGTTGTAGCTGCGTTACCTGCTTGTGCTTTATTGTAAGCAGCGTGAACACGTGCGTTACCCATTGTGTAAATTGCTGAAGCAGCGATGATTGTACCGTCGCCTGTGTCACCAGTTGTGTCAGATGCGCCGTAAGCTAAACGAGCTACGAAACCACCTAAATTTGGAGACTCATACTGGAAACCGTTTTTGATGAAGTCAGTTGAGTTGTAACCGATTGTTGAACGAACTGAGTGAACAGTGTTACCTTCAACTGGCAATGCAGTTGCTGAAGCAGCTGTCAATGGGTTACCTTTTAAACCTAAATAGATAGAACCGAAACCACCACTGATACCAACGTTAGCAGCACGACGGAATAAACCACCTGAGTGCATTGTACCGTTGTTAGCTAATAAATCGCTTTCAGCTTCGAACATAGCTTTCATACCGCCGCCTAAATCTTCAACACCCTTCATACCCCATAATGAAGTAGCGAACGCGCCGTCAACTAAAGCAATTTGATTGCCAGCTGTTGAAGGTGTGTTTGTAGCTTTTGAACTTGCTGTACTTGTTGTGCTTAGATCAACACCACCGTTGCTGATGTATGCACCAGAAACGTCAAATGCACCGTATAAAGTAACGCTAGACTGAGCTGAAGCTGCACCTGCGAAAGCACCTAATGCTGCTAATGCGAATAGTGATTTTTTCATTCGTAAATCTCCAAAAAATTAAAAAAGAAAAGTATTTGTAACATCATCCCCGTTTCCAAGGAATATCCTATCATCCAACAAAGTTATGCCAATTTCATTAAAACTTTGTTGATAGTGTTGTTTTCATGCCGAAATTACCCAATCTTTTTATATATTGTTGTTTATGGGCAACGACTCCATTCTTTCCCTTATTTACGCTTCTATTTAAAGCCTCTAAGCGTTTTTAGAAATGATTGGGTTATGGCATTTAAGTTTTGTTTTTATTCAGCCGTTTTGTCTTGCTTTGGGATATAAAACCTGGCAATCAAAAGTCCAAACTCATACAAAACGCACAATGGTATTGCTAACAGTAATTGGGACATGATGTCGGGCGGAGTTACTACAGCTGAGATAACGAATGCCCCAACAATCACATAGGGTCTAACCTCTTTGAGTTTTGCAAGTGTGACGATTCCTAATCGGACAAGAACTACCACCACCACGGGCACTTCAAATGTAAAACCAAAGGCTAAAAAGGTAGTCATGGCAAAACTTAAATACTTATCAATGTCTGTACTCATGTCTGCACCGAGCGGCTCGTTATAGCTCACCATGAAGGAGAATACCGTCGGAAACACTAAAAAATAGGCAAAGGACATGCCAATTAAGAAGAGTGAGTAGGTGCTCACAACCAATGGAACGATTAATTTTTTCTCATGTTGGTACAAACCAGGTGCCACAAAAGCCCAAATTTGATAAATCACTACCGGTAGTGCTACAACAAACGCAGCCATTAAAGTGACCTTGATTGGCACAAAAAAGGAACCCGTCACATCGGTAACAATCATATGTGAACCTTTGGGAAGAGCATCCAACATCGGTTTAGCTAATAAATGAAAAATATCTGGTGCCCAGTAAACCATGCTCACAAAAATAATTAATACTGCAGCACTTGCCTTGATGATGCGGTCACGCAGCTCAACTAAGTGTGTAAAGAAATTTTCTTCTGGGGAGGGCGCATTTAATTGTTTTGGATCATCACTCATATTGTTTTAAACCTGTTTTACGCCCATTTATCGACTGATTGCTTGGTGTTTTAGACCAAAATATTGAGATTGCTTAGAAAAAAGAACCCGGGGCTCTTTGTTGACTTGCAGCACGACGAAAGCGTTTTACTCTTGCTGAACCAGATTGCACCCTCGTCTTCATACCGGTAGATTGTTTAAACCAAACCGGAATAGCACCCTTTTTGTTACGCCAAGAATTTCTTCCTTGGCGAAGGTTACTTTTGTATTTCGTATATATGGAAGCAGAAGTGTCAATACCGATGGACTCAGGTGAATAATCACTACTTTGATCTTTCAAGCTGTTATTGAGATCATTAGAATAACTTCCGAATGAGTCGTTCACTTCAGAAATTTGTGAAGAAACAGCCTCATTGAGTCCTTGAAAGTCATTTTTGGCTGAATTGAAAGCATCTGTTGCCTCTTGCTTCATCTTGCGCAGTTCTTCTTGCTCCATCTGACGACTTACTTCTGACTTGACCTCATTCATATACCTCTGCGCTCGTCCAAAAAGGTTGCCAAGGGTTCTAGCAACCATAGGAAGGCGCTCAGGACCCAAAACAACCAAAGCAACGACAGAAATCAGCGCTATTTTTGAAAAACCAATATCAATCATTAGTTATTAACTCTCATGATTGTTGAGTTCTGCACATGGTTTTTTCAATGCTCATCAAAAAGATCAGCGAACTTCTTTGGAAGCAACGTCAACTGTTTTAGCTTCTTGCGCTGTTGCTTGTGCACTTTGAGTTACCTGCTGTGTTGAAGCCGTAGCTTCAGTTGCTGCTTCTTCTTTATCGCCAGTCTTCATGCCATCTTTAAAACCTTTTACAGCAGCACCCATATCTGAGCCGATATTGCGTAGTTTTTTAGTACCAAAAACAAGCAAAACAACTGCTAACACGATTACCCAATGAATTGGACTCATTCCACCCATGTCAACTCCTTCAATTTTGTATATTTAAATATTACGATTTAAAAGTTACGATTTAAAATTTTGCTGGTTTAATCTGGTAACTACTAACTTACAACACGTTTTCCAGCCAAAACATGCAAATGCATATGGTATACCTCTTGACCACCTTCTGCACCATTATTCATTAAAATTTTGAAGCCACCTTCTTGACCAGGGTTTGCACCCTCTTGAATAGCAAGTTCAGGTATCTTCAACATCATTTTACCTAATAACTGAGTATCTTCACCGCCTGCATCAGAAAGCATTGGTAAATGTTTTTTAGGAATTACTAAAAAGTGAATCGGTGCTGATGGATTAATGTCATGAAAAGCTAGGATTTCATCATCCTCATAAACTTTTTTAGAAGGTATTTTGCCTTCAATAATCTTACAAAAGATACAGTTATCGCCACTCATTTAATTCTCCAACGTTTAATTAAGACTAACCTAATTCAACCAGTACATCTATCAAGGCTGGTTTTATTCCGTAATTCTTGATTCTTTTTCTTTGATTCCACTCAGGCCTTCGCGTCTACTCAGTTCTGCAAGTACTTCTTGAGAACTTAATTCAAATTGTCCGAGCAAAACTAGGCTATGAAACCATAAATCAGCAATTTCACCAATCAATTTTGACTGAAATTCATTGTTAAAGCGTCCTTCGATGACATTAGCACGACTATCTTTCGCCGCCATGACGACTTCTGTCGATTCTTCGCCAATTTTTTTCAAAATGGCATCATCGCCCTTCTTCATAAGTTTTGCTACATAGGAGAGTGCGTCAGCGTTTCCTGCTTGCACACTCGTCCTGCGACTTGCAATCGTCGTATCTAGAACCTCTAATATATTGTTTAACTGTTCATTGTTCATAGAAAACCACCTTGGGTTGTATTACTTCACTAATATTTAACAAACTCATTACCTAAAGACTCAAAAGCCTTGGTTAGAGCTGATTAATGGTCGTTCTTTTCGTTCTCAGCTTGCCAAACATAAGGTGTTTGAGATTGATCTAGGACATTAAAGAAACAAGAGTGTGCTCCAGTATGACAAGCAACTCCGGTTTGTTCCACCAAGAGAACAATGGTATCGCCATCACAGTCGAGCAAAATCTCTTTTACCTTTTGAAAGTGTCCAGACTCTTCGCCTTTATGCCACCGCTTACCTCTTGACCTAGACCAATAGACGGCTTGACCTAATTCCACCGTTTCTTGCAGTGATTCTAAATTCATCCAAGCCATCATTAATATTTTGTTAGTGCCGACTTCTTGAGCAATCGCAGGGACTAAACCCTGTGAGTTCCACTTGACCGCGTCTAGCCACTGCAAGTAAGTATTACTGTTTGTGTTTTGATTAGATGTATTCATTGTCTGATTTTAACAAAACAGGGGTTAATTGTTGATATTAAGGTTTTAGAATTTTCACTCTTAAAAATCATAATTTCCAGATAATTTAAACCTTTTTTGGCCACTGCCTAGACGTGTGAAATACTCTTAACACCTCAATCTTATTATTCTTTACTCGGTAAGGAACTATATAAGGATAGCCAATAATAACCAGCTCTCTTGTGCCAAACACTCTACCAACTCTGCCCAGTTCAGGAAACTTTGCAAGTTGATTTACAGTACTAATGACCTTTACAAAAAACTCTTTGGCTACTTTTGGGTTTTCTTCTTCCAAATAGTTTGTTTCATCTTCAAGATTTTTTGCCGCGGTACGCAACCATTTAACTTGCATACTTTTTTATTAATTCCGCAAAGTCTTTCTCATCAATAAACTCATTGTTATCAGCTTCTATTAAGGCTGTCTTGATTTCTTTCACCTGCCAAGCTTCAATCTCTAAATAACGTTCAATGGCTTCAGATGCTAAAAATGATTTTGTTCTTTGCGTTGCTTCTGACAAGTCTTCAAGCATTTTTTTAGTCTTATTACTTAAGCGTAAAGTTAAAACACTAGTTTCCAAGTTAGCCACCCTTTTAAGTTTAATACATTGTATACATTGTATATCACTATTTTCAATGACGCCTAAAAATGAACAGTTAAACCTTGGGGATATTATAAATTTTTGACAGCCTTAAGGCATTTAGTATTTTTAATTTCAAATTTCTACTTGCTAAGCTTCAACTTGGTCCTTGAAGAACTTACTGTCGAACCAAAATCCCTTGTTTAGCAAGATAATCTTTAGCTTGCCGAACGGTAAATTCACCATAATGAAAGATACTTGCAGCCAGCACAGCGTCAGCATGACCCTGCAAGACGCCATCTGCTAAGTGCTGTAGACTGCCTACTCCACCAGATGCAATTACCGGAATCTTAACTGAGTCGCTAACTAAGCGAACTAGTTCAAGATCAAAACCATTCTTGGTACCGTCACGATCCATGCTGGTGAGTAAAATTTCACCAGCACCTCTTAAGTCAACTTCTTTGGCCCAGTCTAGCGCATTAATACCCGTATTTTTTCGCCCACCATGGGTAAACACTTCCCAACGCCCAGGACTTGTTTGTTTCGCATCAATTGCTACAACGATACACTGCGCTCCATATTTAGCAGAAGACTCTGAAATAAGATCTGGTCGTGCAACCGCAGAAGAATTCATACTAACTTTGTCTGCTCCTGCATTTAATAGGCGCCTAACATCTGCAACTTCTCGAACTCCGCCGCCAACCGTAAGTGGGATAAAGACTTGTTCAGCCACTTTTTCAATAATGTGCAAAATGAGGTCTCGCTCATCACTCGTGGCGGTGATATCCAAAAACGTCAGCTCATCCGCACCCTGCTCGTCATATCTTCTCGCAATCTCTACAGGATCACCAGCGTCGCGCAACTCTACAAAATTAACGCCTTTGACGACACGACCAGCTGTTACATCCAAACACGGGATAATTCGTTTTGCCAACATCTCAATTAATATTCCGGCGGATTTTTTTCATCCGCGTATTTTTGAGCCTCAGCTAAATTAATATTACCGTTATAAATGGCGCGGCCAGCAATCACTCCCATTACTCCGTCATTTTCAATCGCACACAAGGCGTCAATATCCACCATACTCGTTAAGCCACCACTCGCAATAATCGGAATAGAGACAGCTTGTGCTAATTTAAGGGTGGCTTCGATGTTAATCCCTTGCAACATACCATCACGACCTATATCGGTATAAATAATTGCTTCAACGCCGTAATCTTCGTATTTTTTGGCCAAATCAATTACTTCATGGCCGGTTAGCTTGCTCCAACCGTCAGTGGCAACTTTGCCATCTTTAGCATCAAGACCAACCATGATATGACCACCAAAGGCGAT
>CAISYI010000199.1 GCA_903889595.1 uncultured beta proteobacterium | reverse complement strand
TTGTATCTAAAAGTTAAAGATCACTATTTTTAGAGCCATTTAATCGGTGTAATGTCGATGGAGCGCTCTCCATCACTAAACATTACTTGGCCTTCTTGGATCGTTGCTTGCAGTTGCATGGTGCGTTTTGCCATGGACTCTAACTGAGCAGAAAGTGCATCTTCAATGTAAAAAATTTCTAGGTTACGTAACCTAGATAACTTGTTTTCAATATTTTTAAACCAAACATGCGATGCATGTTGGTACGCATACACAAATGCTTTTTCTGATTTATTACTTGCTTTGATAATTGCTCGATCGTCCGGTTGACCTACTTCAATCCACACTTGAAACTGATCTGTAAAGTCTTTGATGTAAACATCGGGTTCACCCGCGTCCGACAAACCAGGTCCAAATGCCATCACAGCGTCGCCGTTACACATGGCTTCAAGTTGATAGGCTTGCAAAGCAAAAGACAATAAACGAATCATCATCCGCTCATCTGTTTCACTAGGATGCTTGGCAATCGTTAAGGTGTGATCAGCATAATAGCCGTGATCAATATCGGCAATACCAATATTCACTTTATAAACCACTGATTTGATCGCCATTTACCAAAAATCCTTTTGCCTTAAGGCCTTGTATTTATTTGTTGTTATTCGAATAATTTGAAAGCCATTTTAGTCTTTATTCGTCCCTTAAAAAAATTCTTTTCATCCAAAGTAAAATAGACTTCAAATGAAAATGATAAAAAAATCTAATCTTCCAACTAAGATGTGCGCACATTGTGGACTTTCGTTCACTTGGCGAAAAAAATGGGAACGCGATTGGGAATCAGTGAAGTACTGCTCCGATCGCTGTCGTAAAAGCTCTAGCTCATGAAAACTTTAAGACTGATTCTTGGCGACCAACTGAATCGACAACATTCTTGGTTTGAGAAAATAGATGCGAATACTCTTTATTTATTTGTTGAGATTCGACAAGAAACCGATTATGTATTGCACCATGCCCAAAAGGTATTGGGTATTTTTGCAGCAATGCGTCAATTTGCCGAAGAATTAAAAGAACAAGGCCATCAAGTTATTTACCTACCGATAGGTAAAACCATTTCAAACCATGACCTTATCTTTTGGATCGACCAGATTCTAAAAGAATATCAATGCGAAAAATTTGCTTATATCGAACCAGATGAATACCGCTTAGACGCGCAGTTAAAAGTGTATGCGCAAAGTCTAACAATCCCCTCCGTGGTAGTGACTGCAGAGCATTTTTTAACAACACGCTTTGAGGTTGCGGATGTTTTTAAAGGTCAAAAAAAATGGCTGATGGAAACTTTCTATCGAAAAATGAGAATAAGTTTTAACATTCTCATGAATGGTAACAAAAAGCCAATAGGCGATAAATGGAATTTTGATGCCGAAAATCGTAAGCCCTATAAAGGCCAACCACCCGAACCGAATGATCACCGGGCTTCGCAAGATCTATCTTTAATTTGGCAAGAGATTCAAGATGCTCAGATTAAAACCTTTGGCAATCCTTCAGAAAAAGATTTTCGCTGGCCAACAACTCGTGCTCAAGCGCTCAAGGACTTAGATCATTTCATCACTTACCGTCTGCCGTACTTTGGTGACTTTCAGGATGCACTGACCCTGCACGCCTGGCGCTTATTTCACTCCTTTTTGTCCTTTGCATTGAATACAAAAATGCTACATCCACTTGAAGTCATTGAACGGGCCCAAACTGCTTACGTAGCAGGTCACGCTCCACTGACTTCAGTAGAAGGATTTATTCGTCAAATTTTAGGTTGGCGAGAATATATTCGGGGAGTGTATTGGTCGCAGATGCCGGGTTATGACGAGAAAAACTATCTAGGTAATATCAAAGACTTACCCCCATGGTTTTGGACTGGGCAAACCAAAATGCAATGTTTATCTGTGACCATTCAACAGTCACTCGAACATGCCTATGCGCATCATATTCAACGCCTCATGATTACCGGTAACTTCGCTCTATTAGCGGGTCTGCATCCCAAGCAAGTTCATGAGTGGTATCTTGGCATTTATATTGATGCTTTTGAATGGGTGGAATTACCCAATACTTTAGGAATGAGTCAATTTGCTGATGGTGGTTTACTAGCAACGAAACCTTATGTCTCGAGTGCTGCGTACATTAATAAAATGAGTGACTACTGTAAAACTTGTCACTATGACTGGAAATCAAAAATTGGCGCTAATGCCTGTCCGATGAATTCCTTATATTGGGACTTTTTTGATAGACATCAAGATCAATTAGCCAGCAATCCTAGAATTGGCATGTCCTACGTGACTTTAAAGAAAATGGCTCCGGAAGATTTAGCTGCAATCAAATCTCAAGCTAAAATGCTTTTATCCAAAATCAACGAACTTTAAACTTTTATGTCCGAACAATTTACAGATTTAATGTCCCTTGACGATACTTTTGAAGGTGAAGTCGTCCGTGTCGAAATAGCTGATAAAAATCTTGCCGTTTATAGCGTAAATGGTGAAATCTATTGCAC
>CAISYI010000198.1 GCA_903889595.1 uncultured beta proteobacterium | reverse complement strand
TTATTAGCCTAAGACGGAAAGAAGGGCATTTTCTAAACTAGTAACCACTCTCTCTACATCAGCATTTGTCATTTGGGCAAATAAAGGCAGAGTTAAAATGGATTTACCTACTCGCATGGCGTGTGGTGTAGATGTCGGGTCATAGCCAAGTTCTCGGTAAAGGGCAAACTGCGTAATGATGGGATAGTGCAAGCCACAACCAATCTGTTGATCTTTCATTTTTTGCATGATGTCTGCACGGTTACTCTGACGATTTTCTAAGGTCTCAATGGGCAACACAACCTGAAACATATGCCAATTCGAATTGGTAAAATCTTCCACAGGTAATTGGAGTCCTAATGCTGCGAGTGAGGTCTTTGCAAAACTAGCAAAGTAATGTTTAGCTAATTCATGACGAGTAGCGGTCACTTGAGCAATTTTCGCAAATTGATGCAGACCAATCACGGCATTGACATCGGTGAGATTATGCTTGCCACCTAGTACATCAACCTCCATGCCGTCAAGACCTGTGCGTGTGACGCCCTGCAAACGATACTTACTAGCAAGAACGGCTTCTTCCTCCGTATTCATGACGAGGCAACCACCTTCAATACTGGTGATGTTCTTATTAGCTTGAAAACTAAAACTGACTAAATCAGAGCGCAGCGGACTTGCAGCGCCAATCAGATTCCCCTGCCAGGAACTACCTAAAGCTTGTGCTGCGTCTTCAATTACCCGCAGGTGATATTTATCAGCAATTTTGTATAACTGCTCCATATCAACTGGTAAACCAGCCAGGTATACGGGCATGATTGCTTTGGTCGCTGGTGTGATGGCTTTTGCAATTAGATTGAGATCAATATTACGAGTGATTGGATCAATATCCACAAAGACCGGCTTTGCCCCAACTGTCAAAATCACATTGGAGGTCGAAACCCATGAAATAGGGCTAGTAATGACTTCATCGCCGGGACCGATACCCGCAATCCGCAGTGCGATTTCCATGGTGGCTGTGCCATTGGCAAAACAACGTACTGGTCTGCCGCCAAAATAATCCGATAAGGTTTTCTCTAACTGCGCATTTTTGGGGCCCGTCGTGATCCATCCAGAGCGCAATACTTCTCCGACAGCCGCAATCGTCTCTTCATCAATGGTCGGTTTTGTAAACGGCAGGAAGGAAACTTCTGAGTTGCTCATAGCTTTAGTCCAATAAGAGATAATTAAGATCTTGCCAAAATATAGACGCCTACCAAGATAATACCAATAGCGAGCATGCGCTGTGTTGATAAGACCTCGCCAAATAAATAATACGCCGCAATGGCATTGACCACATAGCCCAAAGACAAGAGGGGGTAAGCAATCGAGACATCGACCCTAGACAAACCTGCAATCCAAGTAATGACCGATAAGCCGTATAGAGCTAGACCACCGAGAATGGGTAAATTGGTGCCTAGTTGCATTAATGTTGGCAATAGTGTTGCTGGAGCGAGTGTAATTTCACCAAGACGATTTGTCCCAGCTTTAAGTAGCAGTTGTGCGCAGGCATTGAGTAAGATGCCTGCGAATAAATAAGAGAAACTAGATATATTCATTGATGTTCAAACCTATGGGTTAGTGAGACTTTTTGCTATGCTTTATGGCAATGGCTTACGCACAACGACTCTTAAATCATCTCGCGCTACTAATTGCATCGGAAAACTCTGCTTCGTAAGTTCATCATACTTATGGATGGTTAAAATCGCAAAAGCATCCTCTGAGGGATTAGATTGCCATACATGCATCCAATCAACTGTTTTACTAATCCATTTGTTTGGTTCTTGTTCAATCCCAAAGGCTAATTCATCTTCAAAATTAACCATAATGCTAGTGTGTTCTAAATAAAAGGGGAGTGTGTGTTCAAGGGTCTCCACTGAATACAACTTGGTATCAGGTTTGAGTAAAGGTTTTACTTGCTGCGCTAGATCAACGCCAGATAATAGACGTCCCACTTGTTCATGAGATAAGCCAGCAGTTAATGTTACGGCTAAAAAAGTCACCGAGTAAAGACCCATGCTGAGCATTTTTCGCTTGTGATAGGACAAGGACAAAATACAGCCAACAACTCCAATAATGAGGGCGATGCGAATATCTTTGGCATACGCAAGATAACTCTGCGCTTCATACGTTTCACCTGTTTTTTCGATGAGTGAAATTTGTGTCAACCCAATAATGAAAAGAACTAGGAAGAAACCAACTTGCCATAACCAAGGAGCGGGAAAGAAATTGGCTTTAGTTAAAGATAAATTGAGGCCATGATCAATCGAAATCGCAATCATGATGGCCAGCGCTGGAATGACTGGGATGATGTACCCCGGTAATTTAGAGTGCGATGAGCTGAAAAAAATTAGAATCACTACAAACCAAACAAAGGATAACCAAAGCGCCTTAAATGTGGGGGAGTTCAGTGGGAGTTTTATGCGTAACTGTAGGATTTGAAAATTGGTCGTGAACATTTGTACTAACCAAGGAAGGAGTCCAACGCAGAGAAGACTTATAAAAAAGTGCCAGGGTGCAACACGGGAATGTTCATTGGTTGTAAAGCGTTCAAAGTGTTCACGAATAAAAAAGAAATGTAAAAAAGAGGGGTGTTCAATCGAAATGAGAATGAACCATGGAGCGCAAATCAGAAAGAAGAGACTTAGACCTTTAACCCAAAGCATTTGGGTCCAACATTTCCAATCCCCGCTGGTGAGGGTATACACCACAATGACCAAGCCCGGCAAAACCACTCCAATTAAACCTTTGCTCAGAACAGCCAGTGCCATGGAGGCCCAGCACAATAACATCCAATTTTGCTGAGTTTTGGAGCCTAGCAAGGATCCCCAAGATAAGATTAAACAACAAAGGGTGGCACCCATAAAAAATGCCATCCCCATATCAAGTGAATTAAAGTGACCACCTAAAATCCATAATGGACTAGACGCCAAAATCATGGCGGTCAGATGGCCAACCCGAGGACCCCAAACTTTATTCGCTGTATAAGCAAAGAAGAAAATTCCCCCCAAGCTAGTTAGTCCACTCCAAAGCCTTGCTTGCCACTCACCCAAGCCAAATAATTTAAAGGCCAGGGCAGTCATCCACATATGCAAAGGCGGTTTTTCGAAATACAGGTAATCGTTATATTTTGGAACTAACCAATTCCCACTGGCTAACATCTCACGGGCAATTTCAGCATAACGCCCTTCATCGGAGGGGATTAAATGACGAAAACCTAAGGTGCTCAACCAGAC
>CAISYI010000197.1 GCA_903889595.1 uncultured beta proteobacterium | reverse complement strand
GATATTTGAAGATGAATCATGGTCAATACAGATTGATTTAATCCAGCTTTTTTTAAATTGAAGGGCTAATACGGTGAGGTTATTATCTGAAACTTTTGTATTTCTAATATTGCCAGATGAAGAACAACCGATAATATCTGCTTTGGGGTAGAAGCTAGCAAGGTCTTGATAGCATCCTTCTTCATAGAAGTAATCAGTATCAGCAAAGACAAACACTAGGTTCGAAGAGGATTGAAGGCCGGTTTTTGTATCCCAGCCATTCTCTTTGTCCCAGCTAATTTGTTGAATATTCATGGGAGAACAATTTTTTTAAGGTTAAAGAATTGGCATTGCTAGCTTTTAAAGCAAATATATAACTTAAACTAATTGTCCCATAATTTATTCGCTATGTAACCCTATAAAATATTGATTACATAGGGAAAGTATCTATTCCTTTTGCTTTTAAACTGCATCTGCGTTGGTGACATAACCTAATCCCATCGCTTCGTTAACGCGAGGCATCACTTCATGGGCCATTAACTCCATAGACCTTCTGCCGAGAGCAGGATCAACCAAATCCATACCAGCGTACACGATTTCGCCAATGTTGCAGCCAATTCGATCTTGTAATGACAAGATTTGATCAACAACTTCATTGACCGTTCCGCAAATGACTAAATCATCTAAGATACCGTCTAAAGTAATCGTTGAATCATCAGCTTCTTGGCTTTTCTTGAAAATCACGTGACGGTTAGAGATTTTCATCTTGGTCAACATTTGCTTGTAATAATAGCGGTATGGGCTATTAGCATTTGATTTGCCATATTCCTGAGCGATTTTGGAGTCATCTCCAACAAATACGGTCCTAGCCACGCGCCAATCTTTCACGAGCGCCTGTTGACCTACATTTTGCTTCCCTTGGGAAAAGTTATGCCAGTGGCTTGGTAGCCAATTTTCTAGCAAGAAATTAGCTGACATCGGGTGAAAATCGCGTTGACCCATTGCAATTACGCCTTTTGAGAAAGGAGCTACAACAGTACCTACGATTTCAGGATAGGGTTTTTGTAAAGGCTTCATGATGTAGCCTCTACCAATTTCTAAAACTTGCGTATTTTGTACGCTTACCTTGAAACGATTATTCGGTAAGTCAATGTTGTAGGGCGGTTCACCTGCCCAAATAGCCAAAATAACATCTATGGCTTCGGCGAAAATTTTAGTACGATCTTCAGATAACATTCCAAGAGCCTCAGCATCTGAAGCAAGGGCACCTGGGCTGATACCAAAAATAAAACGACCCTTTGCTAGGCGATCAAACATTGCTGCTTGTGCTGCAATTAATGTAGGGTGGGCATGAGACAAGTTTGACGTGCCAGTCCCGAGTTTGATATTTTTCGTTTCAAAAATCAGTGTCGCTAAGAAAATCATACTGTTAGTGACATTTTCAGCCTGATCGGTTAAATGTTCACCCACAAAGGCGTCATAAAACCCAAGCTTATCCGCCAAAATGATTGTTTGACGATCTTCGTGTAATGTTTCTGTACCATCTCGCTCCAAAGGATGAAGCGGCATCGTGAAATAACCTAGTCTCATAATATGTCCCTAATTCAATGTTTGGTTTTAATTTTAATTTTAATCAATAGTTTAATTTTATCTCAGTCGAAAATTTCTTGATTTTTTTGTGATTATCCAGATTATTGAAAAAGACCTCGAATTATTTTTCAGTGCTTTTATTCAGTCGAGTATATAATTCAATATTCCAACTAGAGTGTTTTCGATGACCAAATTTGTCTTCGTTACTGGTGGTGTGGTTTCCTCCCTCGGGAAAGGAATCGCAGCCGCTTCGTTAGCCGCGATTCTTGAGTCTCGCGGCCTAAGAGTCACCCTCCTAAAATTAGATCCCTATATCAACGTTGATCCAGGAACAATGAGTCCTTTTCAGCACGGCGAAGTATTTGTTACCGAAGATGGC
The DNA here is from genome assembly GCA_903889595.1 of uncultured beta proteobacterium. Classification (GTDB taxonomy): domain Bacteria; phylum Pseudomonadota; class Gammaproteobacteria; order Burkholderiales; family Burkholderiaceae; genus Polynucleobacter. Next base: position 10,123 of record CAISYI010000197.1, on the reverse strand, counting down.
GCAGAAACTGACCTTGATTTAGGGCATTATGAGCGGTTTATTACAGCAAAAATGCGTAAAAGCAATAACTTCACCACAGGACAAATTTATGATTCTGTGATTCGTAAAGAACGCCGTGGTGAGTATTTAGGCAAAACTGTACAAGTGATCCCGCACATTACAAATGAAATCCAGACTTTTATCGAGCGCGGTGCAGCTGCTTGTTTTGGTGGTCAAACGGATGTTGCGATTTGTGAAATTGGTGGAACGGTTGGTGATATTGAGTCTTTACCATTCCTTGAGGCCGCTCGTCAGATGAGTTTGCGTAAACCACGTCACGAAACTGCTTTTATTCATCTAACCTTGGTCCCCTATATTGCTAGTGCTGGAGAGTTAAAAACTAAACCAACGCAACACTCGGTCCAAAAATTACGTGAAATTGGGATTATTCCGACCGCTTTATTATGTCGCGCCGATCGTTTGATTCCAGCAGAAGAAATTTCTAAAATATCTTTGTTCGCTAATATGCGCGAAGATGCAGTTATCTCAGTATGGGATGTGGATACGATTTACAAAATCCCACAAATGATCCACGAACAAGGCTTGGATGAGATTATTTGTAATGAACTGAACTTGAATCCTCCCCCAGCTGATTTATCTGTCTGGAGCAGCCTAGTTTACCGAATGGAGAATCCCAAATACCATATCAATATTGGTATGGTTGGTAAATATATGGATTTAACCGAATCCTATAAATCTTTAATTGAAGCCTTACGTCATGCTGGTATTCACAATGAAACTCAGGTGAATATTCGTTATGTGGACTCTGAGCTGTTAGAGCATGGTGATATTGCTAGCATTGAAGGCTTAGACGCGATTTTAGTTCCTGGTGGTTTCGGCGTTCGTGGCACTGAAGGAAAAATTGCTGCTATTTCGCATGCCCGTCAACAGCGTATTCCTTATTTAGGAATTTGTCTGGGAATGCAATTAGCCGTGATTGAATTTGCTAGAAATGTGGCGGGTTTCAAAGAAGCCAACAGTACCGAATTTAATCCTGAAGTAAAGCATAAAGTGGTAGCTCTGATTACTGAATGGAAGAATAGCGACGGGAAAGTTCAGTTGCGTGACGATCAATCTGACCTAGGTGGCACTATGCGTCTTGGTTCGCAAAAATGTCCAGTGAAACCAGGTACTTTAGCCAGTGAGATATATGGCGCAGAAGTCAATGAGCGCCATCGCCATCGTTATGAAGTCAATAATGAATATGTGCCAAAGTTAGAAGAGTCTGGCATGATTATTTCCGCGAGGACCCCAACTGAAAATCTGCCTGAAATGATGGAGTTACCTCGAGATTTGCACCCATGGTTTTTTGGTGTGCAATTTCACCCAGAGTTTACTTCTACCCCTCGAGATGGTCACCCTTTATTTAGCGCCTTCGTACAAGCAGCAAGGGCATATTCGTTACAAAAAAATCTAAGTAAGGAATCGATATGAAGCTTTGTGGTTTTTCCGTTGGACTAGAACATCCTTTCTTCTTGATCGCTGGGCCTTGTGTGATTGAGTCCGAACAAATGGCCCTTGAAACGGCGCAAGAATTAAAGCAAATTACCTCTGAGCTAGGCATTCCGTTTATTTACAAGTCATCTTTTGACAAAGCGAATAGATCTTCTGGATCAACTTTTCGTGGTCTGGGTATGAGTAAAGGATTGGATATTCTTGCTTTAGTCAAAGAAAAAATCGGAGTTCCAGTATTGACTGACGTTCACGAGATATCGGAAATAACGCCAGTTTCCCAGGTTGTTGATGTGTTACAAACCCCAGCTTTTTTATGCCGTCAAACCGATTTTATTCAAGCTTGTGCGACGAGTGGCAAACCAGTCAATATCAAAAAAGGGCAATTTTTGGCACCTCACGATATGGTCAATGTGATTAATAAAGCCCGAGCGGCAGCCAAAGCTGCAGGCCTTAATGAAGATCAATTTATGGCTTGCGAACGGGGCGTCAGTTTTGGTTATAACAACTTAGTTTCTGATATGCGAAGTCTGGCAATTATGCGCGAGACGAATGCTCCAGTCGTTTTTGATGCAACACACTCAGTTCAATTACCGGGTGGGCAAGGGACGACAAGTGGCGGACAAAGAGAGTTTGTCCCTGTCTTAGCAAGAGCAGCAATGGCAGTAGGTGTTAGCGGAATTTTCATGGAAACACATCCTGACCCTGCTAAGGCGATGTCGGATGGTCCTAATGCAGTACCACTGAATAAAATGAAAACATTACTCGCAAGTCTTAAAGCCATTGATGATTTGGTGAAGCGTCCTAATATGTTTTTAGAAAATGAATTTTAATTTAATGAAGAGAAAATAATGAGTGCAATTGTTGATATTATCGGTCGTGAAATTTTAGATTCTCGTGGCAATCCTACTGTTGAGTGTGATGTCCTTCTAGAGTCAGGCGTAATGGGACGGGCAGCAGTACCAAGTGGAGCCTCAACAGGTTCTAGAGAAGCCATTGAACTGCGTGATGGAGAGCATGGTAGATACCTTGGTAAAGGTGTTCTCAAAGCGGTTGATAATATCAATACCGAAATTGCTGAGTCCATTATGGGTTTAGACGCTTCTGAGCAAGCTTTTTTAGACCGTACATTAATTGATTTAGACGGTACAGATAACAAAGCTAGACTTGGCGCTAATGCAACCTTAGCCGTCTCTATGGCAGTTGCTAGAGCCTCTGCAGAAGAGGCTGGTTTACCTCTTTATCGTTACTTTGGTGGGTCTGGCGCGATGCAAATGCCTGTCCCGATGATGAATATCGTCAATGGTGGTGCCCACGCAAATAATAGTTTAGATATCCAAGAATTTATGATCATGCCAGTGAGCATGACAAATTTTAGAGAAGCACTTCGTTGTGGTGCTGAAGTATTCCATAGCCTCAAGAAAATTTTGCATGACAAAAATATGCCAACTTCAGTTGGTGATGAAGGTGGTTTTGCACCTAATTTTGCAAGTAACGAAGAGTGTTTAAACACGGTTTTACAAGCTATTGAAAAAGCAGGATATCGTCCGGGTGAAGATGTATTACTGGCCCTCGATTGTGCTGCTAGTGAATTTTACAAGGATGGCAAATACAATTTAAGCGGTGAAGGTTTGCAACTTACCTCATCTGAATTTGCTGATTATTTAGGCAATTTAGCAGACAAATTCCCGATCGTATCAATTGAAGATGGTATGCACGAAGCTGATTGGGATGGATGGTCAACGCTTACTCAAAAACTTGGTAAGAAAATTCAGCTCGTAGGAGATGATCTTTTTGTAACTAATACTAAGATTTTGAAAGAAGGCATTCAAAAAGGAATTGCAAACTCCATCTTAATTAAGATCAATCAAATCGGTACTTTGACTGAAACCTTTGCTGCAATTGAAATGGCGAAGCGAGCTAACTACACTTCTGTTATCTCGCATCGCTCTGGTGAGACGGAAGATAGTACTATCGCAGACATCGCAGTAGGTTTAAATGCAGGTCAAATTAAGACAGGTTCATTATCCCGTTCTGATCGAATCGCTAAGTACAATCAATTGCTCCGAATTGAAGAAGATTTGGGAGACATTGCTAGCTATCCAGGTCGTTCTGCTTTTTACAACTTGGGATATTAAGCAAACTGCATGCGCTATATTGTTTATGGATTACTGATTTTATTGGTAGCCATTCAATATCCTCTTTGGATTGGTAAAGGTGGTTGGCTGTACGTTTATCAATTGGACAAAGAGGTAAAGGTGCTTTCGCAGGCAAACAAAGAGTTGGAGAATCGTAATGCAAAAATCTCTGGCGATGTTCAGGATTTAAAGCAAGGCACTAAAGGCGTTGAAGAACGTGCCCGTTTAGAACATGGGATGGTTAAAGACAATGAGATTTTGGTGAAAGTCCTCAAGCCAGATGAGTCTTTACCCAAACCCAATAAAACTGCCAATTAAACCCAATTTAACACCTCTTTTAGAACTAATCTAAAAAACTTTTAGTGCTTTCCTTGAGGTGGCTTCATTTTATCTACTAGGTTGTCAGCAGCAAATAGTTGTTGGCAATCGACCAAATCAAAAAGATACACTTGACCACAAAAATCGCAAGTCGTTTCGACCTGTTGTTGTTCGGCTAAAATTTCTGCTACTTCATCTTTGCCAAGCATCAACATCATATTGCCCACTTTTTCACGAGAACATTGGCAGGCAAAGTGAACGTGGCGAAGTGGAAATCCTCGCACGCCTTGATAATTGGCTTCATCTAGGAATAAGCGCTGCATTAAAACTGTTGGCGAAGTGGATAAAAGTTCCTCATCTTTAACGGTATTGACCATCATCATGACCCGATTCCAGTCTTCTGCTAACTCGTCATGATCTATCGGAGTGCTGCTTGTTTTACCACCAGTATTGGGTAATTTTTGAATCAAAATACCGCCAGCATGGGTATCATTGCTACTTAATAGAATGTGGGTTTCGAGCTGTTCAGAGTAATTCATATAAGCCATAACAGCTTGCGCAATCGAAGTAATCGGTTTACCTCCAAGCATTAAGGGAACGATGCCTTGATAGGCTTGCTGACCGTCTTGTCGGTTCTTTGGATCTAAAGTGATTGCTAATTTACCCTGACCATCCGGATTAATGAGTTCAGAGAGAGTGGAGTCCTCATAAATCATCGCGGGGTCGATATCCTTAGCTAATTTAACAGTAGCGCGTATATCTAAATTCATATTACATTCGACTACTATTAAACGCACGAGTCCGGTACCCTGTGCCTGAATAATTAAAGTGCCATCAAACTTGAGTGTTGCGCTTAATAAAGCACCCGCAGCGACCATCTCTCCCAAATGCTTTTGAATAATTGGAGGATAGCTTTTTCGTTCTAGGATGGTTTTCCATGCGGTATTTAAAAGGACTATTTCGCCGCGAATTTGGCTTTTTTCAAATAAAAACGTTTGTAGCGTGTCAAATTGATCAGTGGATTTGTTACTTGACGATGTATCAGAAGAAGTTGTCATAAAAAACTATTTGTGGTTTTAGAGGATGAATTGATTGTTTTTTAATTTCTACCCAGCAAGATATGCCTGGTTCTGAAATGTAGGATTCTATTCGTAATATTTGTTATTGTATTGGTAATGCATTTATTCGATGAAAACTCTTCAAAAAATGGCCAAGGTTTAAGTTCTTTTCCACAAGAACATCCATTGTTGACTGCACTTGCTTTGGCTTTCGGTGCTGCGATCACGCTTGGTATCTCAAGGTTTGCCTATGCCTTATTCTTGCCATTGATGCGCACAGACTTAAACTGGTCATATTTGACAGCCGGTAACATGAATACCGGAAATGCGATTGGTTACTTTATTGGTGCAATGAGCTCAGCCTGGGCTTTTTCAAAAGTTGGTCTTAGGCGACCATTTTTATGGATGTTAATACTCACAATCGTGATCATGTTTTTGACTGGCTTTGTTGAGAACGCAATAGTCATTTTTATCTTTCGGTTTTTATTGGGTTTTTGTAGCGGCTATATTTTTATTGCAGGTGGAGTCCTAGCAACGCAATTGAGTAGTCAACATACTCATCACTCCGGACTCATTTTAGGAATTTATTACGGCGGGGTTGGTGGGGGTATCCTCCTCTCTAGTTTACTCGTCAACCCCTTTCATGATTGGGCCCAAAGTGATGGTTTTGTCCATCCTTGGCAAATAGCTTGGATAGGCATGGCCTTGATAAGTTTGTTTTTATTTGTCTTATTGATGAAGCCGGTAATCGCTATGTCAGAAGTTCCAGAGATTAGTGTGCTATCCAAGGAACAGATTCATCCGAGACGTAGTTTTTGGATAGGGAGTGGTTACTTCTTGTACGGCATTGGTCATGTTGGATACATGACTTTTGTGATTGCAATGTTGAGGGAGTTAGGTTTTACTGGTGGGTCAATTAACCTATTTTATGGATTAATTGGACTTTTTATGATGTTGTCTTCTCGACTTTGGGCTAGGCTATTAGATAAGTCTAAGGGGGGCGAGGCCATGGGGCTTGTCAATTTGATATTGGCAATTGCTTGTTTTGTTCCAACAATCTTAGCCTTTTTAGACAACAACATCGATCAGAAAATGGGGCCCAACAATTTAACCCTCTTTTTTGTCATGTCCTCAGCGATGTTATTTGGGTCGAGTTTTGTGGTAGCTGTCGCTAGTACAACCGCATTTGTAAAGCATAATTATCCAAAAAATCAATGGTCAATTGGAATACGATTTTTTACCATCTTATTTGCTACTGGACAAATTATTGGCCCATTTTTAATAGGCTTTATTGCCGATCATCTTGGTGGATTAAGGGTGGGGCTGCTTGTTTCTACAATCATTTTGTTGACCGCTAGTTTACTTGCATATCGTCAAAAATCATTTGCCAGTAAAAAGAGCGTGGGATAATACAGATTATGACAAATACTACTACAAACCGTGTTCGTACCCGTTTTGCACCAAGTCCAACGGGTTTTATCCATTTAGGCAACCTCCGAAGTGCGTTGTACCCATGGGCTTTTGCTAGGTCCATGCAAGGTGATTTCGTACTCCGAATCGAAGATACTGATCAAGAGCGCTCTTCCTTAGAAGCTGTCGAAGTAATTATTGAAGGAATGAGTTGGTTAGGTCTTGATGTAGATGAAGGACCCATTTATCAAATGCAGCGCATCGATCGTTACCGTCAAGTAATAAACGAAATGCTTGAAAACGGCCTCGCTTATCACTGTTACATGAGTGAAGAAGAATTAGATGCTATGCGCGAAAAGCAAATGACTCAAAAACAAAAGCCGCGCTATGATGGCACCTGGCGTCCTGAGGCGGGTAAAACATTACCTCCAGTACCAAGTGATGTGCGTCCTGTGATTCGGTTTAAAAACCCAATAGACGGATCCGTGATTTGGAAAGATGCAGTGAAAGGTGTGATCGAAATTTCTAATCAAGAGTTAGATGATCTTGTCATTGCTAGACCGGACGGAACGCCAACCTATAACTTTTGCGTCGTAATTGATGATATGGATATGAATATCACGCATGTGATTCGAGGTGATGACCACGTCAACAATACGCCCCGTCAAATCAATATCATGAAAGCTTTAGGTGGTACTTTACCGATCTACGCCCATTTACCCACAGTACTTAATGAACTTGGTGAAAAAATGAGTAAGCGTAACGGTGCGATGAGTGTGAGAGATTTTCAGAAGGCAGGTTATATGCCGGAAGCCATTTTGAATTATCTTGCGAGGCTAGGTTGGTCGCACGGGGATGCGGAGATTTTTACTAAAGAGCAGTTTATTGAATGGTTTGATTTAGATAGCCTAGGTAAGTCTCCAGCCCAGTTTAGTCCTGAAAAACTCATTTGGTTAAATCACCATTACATTGCCCATACTGAAAGTGCTGAATTAGCTAAACGTGTCAAACCTTTTGCGGTACTAGAAGGTATTGAGTTTGAAGAGGGGGCAGAGTGTTCAACCAAATCAGGGCCAGACTTTATCAAAGTAGTTGACTTGCTAAAGGGGCGTGCAAATACTCTTGTTGAAATTGCCCAAGGTGCAAAAATGTTTTATGCGCTAGCCCCAGTCCACCAATTAGATGGTGAAGAATTTTTGAAAAATGTTCCGGTTACTGTGCATCAGTGCATTAATGATTTAGTTCAGTTAATGAAAGCTGGAGATGGCAGTAAAGAGCAAATCGCAGCAGCCATGAAAGAGGTATTAACTAAACATGGTATTAAAATGCCTGTATTAGCAATGCCGGTCCGTTACCTCATGTTTGCAACTACGCAGACGCCCGCGATTGACGCTGTTCTATCCATCATGGGAATTGAGGATGTTCAAAAGCGTCTTGGAGTTTTTGCATAATTGACGGACGCACTGTTTTGAGGTGATTGGTGTCAACATGGCACCTGTTTGAAAAAACTTAAGTATTTTAATAATTTCATTTGCTAATCATCATCAAAATAGTATAGAATATGAGACTATTCTGAAAGCAGTTAATTAGTTTTTTAAATTAAAAGCCTGGTTTTAAATATTCAGTTTGATGGTGACAAATCGAACTGAAAGTAAAATAAAACTGTGTTGCTAGAGAAATAGAAAGATTTTGGTTTTAGCCTGTATTGATTTATTTCAGTACTTTTTAGAATTACGGGGCTATAGCTCAGCTGGGAGAGCGCTTGCATGGCATGCAAGAGGTCAGCGGTTCGATCCCGCTTAGCTCCACCAGTAGTTGAAAAGATTTTGCAGTACCGTAGTATCTGGGTCCCCATCGTCTAGAGGCCTAGGACATCACCCTTTCACGGTGAGTACGGGGGTTCGAATCCCCCTGGGGACGCCAAGAAGTACAATTGGAGTGGTAGTTCAGTTGGTTAGAATATCGGCCTGTCACGCCGAGGGTCGCGGGTTCGAGTCCCGTCCGCTCCGCCAATACATCATATAATTAAAGCCCTTGCGGGCTTTTTTTATTTCTGTGGTACATTTTGGCACTTTCTCAGCGATGGAAGGTTGCTGCAACTCAATCCAGTTTCTTTTCTCTATTTTCTATTTGTTATTCTGCTGATAAACACGAACTTCAAAGGCATTTAATGCCCTGTAGTAGTCTTTTTTATTGTTGATCTGACCTAATTTTTAGTAGCACATCCAAAGAGACAAATTTTTGATAACCTATCTCTAAAAGAAGTAAAAAAGGTCTAAAGGTCAACGTATTGAACCGGAAAAAATTGTGATGTGATCTCCTATGTCCCTACTTTTTTACGGCTATTATCTGTAAAGTAAAGACTCGCTAGGGTTTTTGAAAAATTCAAATTTACATGATTTGAAGTTATGCATGCCTTGCTTCAGAAATTTCCCTCACTTCTTTTAGCAATTCAGGGTGACGTGACAATAATTCGAAGAAATTTACTACGCCCGCAACCGGTTGAGCATTTCCAGTTTCGTAACGGGAAAAGGCATTGTGTCCACCCCCTGAAATTAAAGAGGCTTCAACTTGTGTAATTTTTAGTTTTTTTCTATAACTCTTCAAATTCTCTGCAATTATTTTTCTTTCTTTCAGAACCAATTCATCTCCTGCTTTTGCATATCTATCGCCTGAATCTGTTAATTCGTCAAAATCAATTTCACTGCAATAATTACAGTGCCACCCGGCAACCGATTCAACAATTGCAGATAAACCTCTTCTCGTAATAGAGACATTTTTTACTTGATAGTGAAGTTTTCCATCATCACAAACTTGGCATTCTTTGACTATTTTTTTGTTATCCATTTTATAGCTCCTTAAAAGAGATGATTACTTTGCTGTCTGGGTGTAAAGAAACTTTGATATAGGCCATTTGAGTACTGTTTGGGCACAACCAATGATATACATCCATATATGCGCCGGCTAATTTTTGAGATTTCATCGTCTTGTAGCATAGCGTATCAGTTCTTGAACAAATGAAGTTGATTACCTCTTCTACAGTCATTCCCAGCTCGTCTTGAGCCGTATCGATGGCAGTAGATGTAAACGCTTTTCTTCCTAGCTCCCTCACTCTTGCTTGAACGTCCGTAAGCATATAGGTCGGTTTTCTCATCATGCTTAAATTTTAACCCTTTAAGGGTAATTGTCAAGTGAGTGGAGGAGGATGGGGTGGCAAAGCTTGAGCTAGACTGAGTATGTACTAAAACGTATATCGTTTTATGTACTGTTTTTTTATACGACTTTTCTTAAGGTATTGATTTTAAATGGTTTTTAAAGGAACTAAGAAAAGTCCCGTCCGCTCCGCTAATTTATTAATTAAGCCCTTGTTTATCAATGGCTATTTTATTGCCCTTCGATTTTACCCGCAACTAGATCCACTGGTTCTTTATCAGCAAGACTGAATAAAACACGTCTTACTTTTGAAGAAACAAAGACATGAGCAAAAAATTAGCTCAGATCAAAATCACCCTAAATGAGATATATAATTGATCAAAATCAAAATAATTATTTAAAAAAAATAACTTAGGAGAAACCTTATGACAAAAATATACCAACGTAATCTAATGAAGTTCTTTTGTATTCTTTTTGCATGTTGTTCATTAAATGTTTTTGCGCAAACTTTCCCATCGAAGCCAGTACGATTTATTGTTACTTACCCAGCAGGTG
>CAISYI010000196.1 GCA_903889595.1 uncultured beta proteobacterium | reverse complement strand
TTGTTGCGACCTTCATTGGCGAAGGATTTGAACCTAAACCCATGGAAATAGAAAGTGGCATGGGAGATAAAAAATGGGATGCGTCCAGTTCCTTGTTAATCATCTTATCCCTGATCAGAGCCCACCCTGCTGTTTTCATCAAAGAAACATTAAGGCCTTGTTTTTTATAAAAACCCAATGGCTCCGCCATAATGAGCGGCGTTGCACACGTAATTGGAATAAAGCCAATATTCAGATCTTTCTTTTCTAGGGGACCTTTTTCTTGGGCCATTGCTTGAATTGCATCGATTGGCAAGAATGTACTGAGGACACTTAGAGCGCTACCAGAGCCTACTGCTTTGAGGAATGCTCTTCTTTTTACTTCAGTAGGAAACAGCGCCTTAACTAAACTCGCCTCAATAAAGTTGTTACCAATATCTTCTGAAGCCATTTTTTGCGAAGCAAACTCATGCTCCGCAGCGCTGGCATGCTTGCCACAACTACATGCGACGCTAAATAGCGCTTGATCTGGATCAAAAGGACGGTAGATGGTCATAGTTCTTTTTCCTAAAGCAATGAATTATTCAAGTAAAACTGATAATTCATTTTGAACAAGTTTCAAGCCGTGTCCAAAAGGATTGCACCAAGATCATTCATCCATTTATCTATTCGATTCAGATAATGTTTGTTTTTGGTGCAGTTTGTGCTTTAAGGTGATGAATCAGAAAAAGCAATTTCATTAAGTACTTACGAATGAGCGTGATCGGTTTATCAGACACCATGGAGAACTCCATACCTCTGTGCCTTACGTCCACTAAACCACTTGGGACGGTACCGACTCTAAAGTATCTTTTCTTCTGTGAAGATGGCTTAATAGAAATGAATCAACCTTTGCTAAGGAAAGCAATTCACATGTTAGGAAGGAACTTTTTGTCAGTACAAGAATTATTTGGTTTTTAAAAAGGCTATGCTTGAATATCAACCATAGCTTCAACAAGTTTGTCCATATCTGTGGAGGGATTACTTGCGCCTGTTTGATTTAGGGCATTTCTGAGTCGGGCAGTATTTACAAGCGCGTGATTCAAACCTGCGCTGCCTCCCACTTTTAAAAATATCGTAGGATCGTTTTTTTGATAATTTGGTAGATTAATTTCTAGTTCAGGGAGCAAGCTGGCAAAGTTATGAAATGGTTGATCAGAAAAGCGGAAATGCAACAGGAGCCAAACCTCAAAACATGGCGCGCTCAATATAGGTTCAATTCGAATTTCAGGAATTTCCTTTTTCTTGTTTTCGTGTTGTAATGGTTTTTCGCATTGTTTCAGCGCTTTGGTTAAATCAGCTTGTTCTGCATCGATTAGCGCGAAAACACGGTCTCGCGGCACTTGCTCAAACCGTTGGCGAGCTCGGTTTACAACGGCTACTGCATTGCTATTTTTCTGACCTTTAATTATTTCAACACTTGCTACAGAGATTTCTAGATGCTTAAGTAGACCCTGCACATAAAACGGTTCAGTACATTTTCCCTCACACACAACTAGTGCAGTACCTCGCTCTCGACGGCTAGCTTTTTTACGTTCAGCCTTGATACGAGCTTTGACTAGCTTTGGATTTTTATTCTGGAAGTCTGACATCAAAACCTCAAAATAAGAATTCACTGAGGAAAGGCACTGCGCCGTAGCGTCCCTGCAAATACCCACGCTCAATAGCATCGTTCTTCCGAGGACTGAATTCTAGCAGTGAATATAGCTCGGAGGTTTGATCTTTCTTTTTTTCGACAAACCAAATTTGATCGCGTCGCAATAACTCAGGATCAAGCAAGGACGTGTCATGCGTGGTCATCCAAAGTTGAGCTCCATTTTTTGAGAGATGCGACTTATGTAGCATACCCAAAATATATCGCGTTAGTAGTGGATGCAGACTGGTATCGAATTCATCTACTACGAGTAGTTTTCCATTTTCAATTGCGTCCAGTAAAGGTGCTGCATAACTAAGTAATCGTAAAGTACCGAACGATTCAAAACGGCGATCAAACCACTGCTCTATGCCATCAGGGGTAGTATGACAAAATGCTACATCAGGTAGTTCACCTTCAAAGGCGCGAAGCTCTGGCGGTTTACCCGGCTCAAGTTTAAATTCGACTTGTTGGCTATTTCGATTTTCTACCTTAATGTCACTGATGTGGATGTCAGCCGCGTTCATTAGTTCAAGTACCCATTTTTTGTATTGGGGATCCTCAAGACGTTGTAGCGTGGGAAGAAGATTGAATTCGGCGCGGGCGGGTAATACAAGTAAATCGTTTGTGAACCAATTAAAAAGTGGTTGTAAAAGTTGACTGTTAGATTGAGCCGCCTGCGTCAAGAACAGAGAACGGACAGCAGTGCTTGCTTTCCAAAGTTCGCCCTGCCCTTTCTTTTCTCCCTTAAAGTGAACAGAAAATGGCTCCCAGTCATTTTTTTTAGTTTCATGGTTATAGTGATACTCAAACCATCGTTGCGCCTTACTTGTCTTATAAACAAGCAGCCACTCGGCGAAAATTCTTTCGCCGTCGTACTGAAATCCATATTGATAGCGCACACCATCAAGTAACAGAGTGATTTCGAGAGCCGTTGGCTGTGTGCGTGACTCTTGATCAAGCAGAAATGGAGTATAAAGCTCACGGTATTGTGACTCAAGCAAGCGAGTGGAATTGAGTACCATTTGCTGCATTGTCATCAACGCAAAGATGAGATTACTCTTCCCACTCGCATTAGCGCCATAAATCACGGCTGAACGCACCAATTTTGGTGCTGCAATGTTTTGCGTAGCAATGCAGTGAATTTCATCTACCCCTTTGTCATGAGAAGAAGCAGAAAAGCTCAGGCATTGCTCATCTCGGAATGATCTGAAGTTCGTCACTCTGAATTCAATCAGCATTTTCATCTCTATTAAAAAACAAACTATATTATTGCTAAATTTCTACAAAAATACAACTAATTTTTAGTTAAAGTATAAAAATCTCTTAGAGATTTCAAGATTTATTGTTTTTGCCATTAATTAAAAAATTTGCCAACTGTAACAATAGTTTTATAAGTGCCCCAAGCTAAAGGTATACCCACCGCAGTCCATGCTAAAACCACCACTAGCGAAGAACTTTGCGATGTATCAGCTGAATTACTTTCAAGGACTGATTTTTCAGACTTTTCATGGGCTAAACGCTTTTCTTCAGCCAGTTCAGCATCACTCATAAACCATTTATCAGCAACCGGTTTAATGAACAGATTCGCAATCAGACCAATTGCGAGCATCCCGACTAAGATATACATAGTTTGGTTGTACACCTGATCTTTTGGAATACCAATACTCAATTGATAATCACGCATGTAGTTCACAACGACCGGACCTAGAATTCCAGCCGTTGCCCAAGCAGTCAAGAGTCGTCCATGAATTGCACCAACCATTTGTGTACCGAATAAGTCAGCAAGATATGCAGGCACAGTCGCAAAGCCACCGCCATACATACTTAAAATGATACAAACTGCTGCGACGAAGAAAAACAGGTTGTGGCTTAGCGCGCTTGAAGGAATACTAAAGTAGCAGATACCGCCTAAGATGAAAAAGATCGAATAAGTTAAACGGCGCCCTAATTTATCAGAGATACTGGCCCAGAAGAAGCGTCCACCAATATTAAATAAACTCAGGAGAGCTGCAAAACCTGCGGCAATGCCAGCAATCGCGGTTTTATTCTCAGCAGTTAACGGCCCTGTCACACCAATTAAAGATCCGCCAAAAATTTCTTGGAGCATCGGTGACGCCATCCCAATCACACCAATCCCAGCAGAAACGTTCATACATAAAACAATCCAAACCAACCAAAACTGCGGGATTTTGAAAGCATTCTTGACGTGAACATGTTTCTTGGTAATCATGGCGTTTGATTCCACCACCGCAGGCATTGTCCAACCTTCAGGTTTCCAGCCTGTCGCAGGTAAACGGTAACCAAATGCACCAGACATCATAAATACAAAATAACCCAAACCCATCACCACAAACGTTAAAGCAACACCTACATCAGTGGGCGTCGCGAAATTTTTCATTAAGAGTGCTGCTAAGGGTGAGCCAATCATGGCACCACCACCAAAGCCCATAATCGCCATGCCCGTTGCCATACCGCGACGATCAGGAAACCATTTAATTAAAGTAGAAACGGGAGAGATATAGCCAAGACCCAGACCAATGCCACCGATCACACCAGAACCAAGGAGCATCATCCAAAATTGGTGGGTATAAATACCCAGTGCTGAGAACAGCATACCGCCGCACCAGCAAAAAGCTGAAACCACACCGGCCTTACGTGGACCGGCCCGCTCTAACCAACCGCCACAGATTGCTGCGGCAGAACCTAAAAATACGAAAAACAGGGTGTACATCCAACCCAAGGTGGAGACTTTCCAGTCGCAATTAGTAACGAATAGTTCTTGAAAAAAACCAATGTCAGGACCACATTTGACCGACTCAGTAATACCAATCGCTTTAGACAATGGCAGCCAAAAAACGGAGAAACCATAGGCCATCCCAATACATAAATGAATAGCGAGTGCGGCAGGAGGAACTAACCAACGATTAAAACCTTTACCGGCGATTGTTCTCTCTTTTTGCAATATATCAAACATGGTTTGTGGATCTTTCAACAATATAAATTCGAACAATTAAAGCAGTTAATAAAACATTCCTCAAGTAGAGATAACCCTATTCATAGCAGTCAGTAGTCCATCATATTCAAATAGTAAGTACTGTCCTCTTATCAGAAGAGGTCGTATTCCACGCATGAGAAACCTCAGCGAGAGGAATTGAATCTAACTTTACATTGAATCCTACACTGGGTGCATGGGTTAAGACTTGAAGTACTGAATTTAACATTTGTTCAATAGAAAGACTACCCAGTCCACTGCCCATTAATCGTAAGCCACTAGAACGCAGCGCCGATGCTGGCATTGGAATCGTTGCGCCGCCGATGGAGCCAATTTGGACAAACTGAATCATGGTTTTTAAGGGACTATATTTTGCTGCGACATTAATTAAACTTAGCGCACTAGGACCCCATAAATAATCTAATACTACGTGAACACCTTCAGTAAAAGCAGGTTTAAAGGAGGCTTCCATTTCGAGAGTATTATCGGTTAATAATAAGCATTGATCAGCACCTAGTTGATACAGATCATCAAACGTGCTGGCACGTCTTGCCGTCGCAATAATTTTTCCCGCACCTAAGTATTTTGCAACCTGAATGGCTAAGCGTCCTGATATGCCATTCGCACCATTAACTAATACGGTATCCCCAGCGCGCATTTGCGCTTGATCCACAAGCGCTGCCCAAGAGGACATACCCGGAATAGCGATGGCTGCCGCTACCTCAGGACTCAGAGTGTCTGGTATGAGTAGGCAATTTTGTTGCGGTACAGAACAATGCTCTGCCATCGCCCCAAAGGGATTACGGGGTAGCATAAAATAAACTCTAGAACCATCGGCTAAGCTACCTACCCCATCAAATCCTGGAACAAACGGCACTTCATTATCAGAACTATAGTGAGAAGCGGAAGCTCTGGCCTTTGTTATTTGACTAATGGAGGATGCATGAACTCGCAC
>CAISYI010000195.1 GCA_903889595.1 uncultured beta proteobacterium | reverse complement strand
TTGATTGCTTGTCGCAGACGCGGCGAAACTGTTAAGGCCTCTACCCCATATTTATCTGCGAAATTATTGGCTTGAAAATATAAAGCATTTTGTGCCAACCAACCTAGATGATTTTTTTTCATCCTCATTAAAGTAATTTCATCTATATTGTTGATGTGCGCGATAGACCAGCGCAGGTCCTTAATGGAATAGTTCAGTTGGACTCGATCAATGACGTCTAATAAGCTAGAAATTGATTCATTATTATTCCAATGTAAGGTGACGGTGATCTTTTCATTTGCGGCCCATTCAAGAACCTTTTGTAACATTTGTTGATCATTAACCGTTGGTGACTCATTGTTGTACATTCCCCAAGTTACATTTTCACCGATACCATTCCAATTCAGCATTGCGTCATTTTTAGGAACTCCTCGAATGATTTTTTTAAAATCAGCTAATTCTGAACCTCTCTTTGGTGCTGATAGGCTATAAGCAACCCTAATCGAAAGTTCTTTTTGGGAATGTAATTTCCATAAAGATACATAAGACTCCAAGGGAAAGTTATAACCTCCTGGATCGTTAACTCCTGTAACGCCGTGGCGGTTTAATTCCTTAAAAAATAATTTCGTACTTTCATACTGTGTCTTTAGTGTTATTTTGGGCAAGTAATCAAATAAATCACTTATGGTGCGTGCGCTTCCATTCCACCATCCCGTTGCATCACCCGATTTATTCAGCTCAACATCGAAGCGAGATAACAACTCTGAATTCAAGCTAGGTTCAAGAGCCTCCAATCCTCTGGGTGAAACAAAGACCGACGAATAAAGTTTTTGAATATAGAGTGGGTGGGTTCCAGCTGCTTTGAGTAGCTGCTCCTGGGATGGAATGATGCCATCTTGAAATTGTTCAGGCACCCATCCACCCGCGATAATAATCCAACTCCCTGAAGGCTTTTGTTGAGATGCTATACGAATACGTTCTAGCCCCTGCTCAATAGTTTTGACTCCATTCCAACTTACTTCACTTTGGAAGCTTAATCCGGCCCTAATAGCGTGGATATGAGAATCGATTAAACCTGGAATGACTAACTTTCCCTCAGCATTAATTTTACTGGTATTCGGGCCGACATACTTTTGAATTTGTTCATATGAGCCAACCGCCCGAATCTTTTGGCCTTGAATTGCAAGGGCGCTTACAAAGGTCTCATTATTTTGCAATATTTGAGCATTAAAGATGATAGTATCTGCGCGCTCTGCTAGAGGTTGAGATATGGCATTTTGATCAATACCGATTGAGAATAAGACGAAAAGCCAAGAAAAGCAAAAGGCCCTATTGCGCATTTACTCTTTTTGCATAATGCAATCAGTTTCAACTAGCTTATTGGTTTTTTGTGTTCGACGAACCAATTTAATCTGTTTATAACCGGCTCTTTCGCATGAAATTACGACAGATTCTATTTTGACATTCAGACTGATATGCGTTCTGTAAACCCCTAAAATATTAGAAACCACTTTTACACTATTAATCGGGCTCTCTTTAAGGGTAACAGTTGCTTTGGGAAGGTGTGAACCACGCTCATCGCGCACGAACCCAAAAAATGCTGGACCATTTACTGAAGTATCGTCAGGATATCCATCTTCAAGACCACCTGCTGGAGTTAATTGCACAAAACTTAAGAGGCTTAATGTCAGAAAACAAAGTATTTTTTTGGTAGTGAACCCTTGCATTGAATATACCCTCAAGTCTATCGCCAGTAAAACTTTAATGAATAGATCATAACCGGTATCAAGGCCACAGGAACCATCCAAGATATTGAAGAAGGTATTCTTTGAACCATTGATATCGGGGCTGCTTTACTCAGAAATGAAAGGGTCATTGCAATAATGAATGAAGTAAATAGCCAGCCATACCAGTACATAGCTGGACCGTCGTCCGGGGTGGATGGGGTCCATCCCCAATTTACAAGATGGGTTGCCGGATAGTAACTAAAAAAAGGGGCTTTATAAATATCTGCTATTACATAGCTAACTGAAAAGCTCACAGAAAAAATAGTTGCAAAAGTCTTAGCTCTTAAAATAGATTCTTCTGCAGCTGATAACGAATTTTTATTCTTCATGCGCCGTATCCTCTAGCATTGTTAACAATATGGCCGATTAAAAAAGCGTACCAACACACAAATGTCAAAAATAATGTGGTGTATTTTCTTAAATTGGCTAAATCAGCTTGTTGATAATGCTTCCAAGCGAAGTTATAAATAGGCAGCATCGCTAAGCCGAAAACAACGAGGTGCTCTTTTAATTCGAACACACCCAAAGTTTTAAAATATTCTTGCTGCTCCATGGGAATCTTGATACTAATCCGATACTCGGTATAAATCCATCCGCCAAACACAAAGCTAATAACCCATAAAAAACAGATAGCCTTCGTATATTTTGCTGCTGCAACCCCGCGAAAATCCTCAAAAAAAGATTTTTCTTTGGCGGTCCTAACAGGACGTATAACAGCCATCAATTGATGCGTTAGTGCGCCCAAAAGAGCTACGGATAGTAACCCATGGATAATTAAAAGACATGTCCAAAAGGCATTAACTGAAAAGAGATCAGATAACCAATTCATTCGTCAATTCCTTAAATTCGCTGGTTAACCTTTTAATATCCAAGCAACGATAGTATTTAAGTTTGCATCAGTCGCCTCTGGATGAGCTGGCATCGGAATCTTACCCCATGAACCAGCGCCCCCATTACGAACTTTATTCACTAAAGTTTTTTGGGCATCAGCTTGACCTTGGTACTTTTCAGCGATTGCTTTAAATGAAGGTCCTACCAATTTTTGCGACGCATTATGACAAACCAAACAACCATTTGATCCAGCAAGGGCTGCAGGTGATGGTTCATCGGCGGCACTAGCTGAAGTCCAAATACCGGCTAAAGAAATAAGAATGAGTAATTTTTTCATAGTTAAATGTTCGTTAAAAATTAATTAGCTAAAGGATTTGGACGAATTTGAACTTTAAATACTTTCGGTGGTAACTCTTTACCGCCGTCACCACTATGGAAGTTGTTACGCGTTCCTGAAGTAGTCCAAACTGCACGGCCTTTCCAACCACCATTAATATCGTCAATTCGACCATCCACGTTCTTTGTAAAGAAACCTAATGGGTATGGAATTCTGAGAGTAATTAACTTTCCATTCACTACCGCAACAAGTGCTTCACCGCCACTTGATGATGCAATGGGTACATCTTTACCAAGTCCAAGGGTATTGTATAAATCTACCCAAATATAGTAGGCGCCATCAGCACTTCCTTTAGGATCTTGAACGTTTTTAAATTGAGGACCAGGCAAACGATAAAGCGTCCAACCTTCTGGACAATGTTTACCCTCTGCAGTAGTAGGTCCGTTTAATGGTCCTTTACATTTATTGCGATCAAAACTTGCAATTTGTCCACTCGCGAGAACTGTCCAAGCAACCCCTTTAGAGTCAACATCCACACCCCTAGAACCAAAGGTACCCTCTGGAGATTGATAGATTTCAGCAAGAGAAGTGTTGCTAGGATCAGATCCAGGTACTAAACGAATTAAATAACCAGGTTGATTAATTCTAGAGAAGCCCACATCCATTGACTGCCCCCAAATTGAATCATCTGCTGGGCTTGGTTGCACACCGTAGAATGCTGCCATCACACGTTTATCTTTAGTTGGATCTAAAGCTTGATTTGCTTCAACATACTCATCACGTTTGCCATTACCATTGGTATCAATAATAAGCGGTGTCCATCCTTGCGACTTTTGTTCATCTTTCGTTTCTAAATACATTTTTGTATTTAACCAACCTACGACACCAGAGGCAGGAGACCCAGCGCTTGTCCACAAAGTATCATTTTTATCTCTTGCGAAATAGACGTGATGAGTTGTAAAACAAGTGTTAATCAAACTCCATTCTTTTGTTTTAGTGTCATACATGGATAATTGACGAGCTGACTCATTCAACGGGGCCACTTTTGCAGAAGGATGATCAGATCCTTTTTTACAAAAATCAGGATTACTACTTGGTCTAATTTTTGCAGCAAACCATAAATTTTCTTTTTGATCCCAAATTAAATTATGAATACTTGTATGTCCATCCCAAATTTTCTCGTCACCCCAGTAGGCAGACTCTGCCTTAGGTAATTCCAAGGAAGAAGGTGTTTTAGGATCACGGTACGGCATCTTAATTTGACTGACCACATTTGTTTTAGGATCTAGAGTAGGAACTAAATCAGTACTTTCTTCAGGTGATCCGTAAATCAAACCATTTGCATTAAGCGTAGGATTACGTTTATCAGTAGAAATAGCGTCATGGAGATAATATTTAGCTTCTGACCAGTTCCAAGAGGTATAAACAGCATTTCTTTCGATACCCTGTGGTCTTGTCGGTTTTGCGAAGGGAACTTCTCCTTTAGCAACACGATCAGTCCAATCTGCCAAAATGGATAAGGTTCTTTCCGGTCCCATTCTTCCTAGGCCTAAAGCCATATTTGCCATCGCCTGCCCTGCTTGAGTTCGGTAAGCCCATGCCAACTCTGAGTCGCCGTTAGCTTTTTTGGTGAATAATTCAGGCATATCACGAATACCTTTGACACCCATTGCATGACATGACTGACAAGAATTTTTAAGTGTATCAACCCAGTAGTATTGTTTTTGCATAACCTCAGGGATACCGTTACCTTTATCTCCTGTGCCAGGAAACTCACTGGCCTTAGGCACATTGATCATCGAGTACCAATACATACCTGGATAATACTGTGCAGCAGCTTTTGCTGTGGGTGCCTGTACTGCTTTAATGCTCACGAGCTGTCCCGGTTTAGCATTTTGTTTAACAGAGTCGATCAATCCATAACCACGGGCCCAAACCTGATAATTGGCACTGGGCAACTCAGGCAGCAAGAACCTACCTTTATCGTCGGTAACAACAATTTTTGCAAATTTTGTTGGTAAATCGTTGGTTTCGGCAATCACCCAAACCCCAGCTTCAGGACCATTAGCCCCATTTACTGTTCCGCCAATATCAGCCGCGCTAATTTTTACCTGTGCCGAGGCACTAAATGAGAAAATTGCTAGCAAGCCAGCGATTAAAAAAGCTCTGGGGTTCCACTTCATGGTTGTCTCCGATTTTATTAATTTTTGTAAACTTTAGTTTACTATTCTAATCAAATCATCAGGAGAGTCATCTAGGTTTTTACCCTTATTTCCATGCTAAGTATTAATATAATTTTCAGACGATCATCCTCCAAAAGAATGATGCCTAAAGTTAGGCTATGGTTTTAGACTGCCTTGGCTATTTAGAAATAGTACAAATTATTTTAGTTTGATAATTCGTTGGATTTAAATTAGCAAGGATGCTAATTTTTTCACCTGTTAACGAAATGCTAACAGGTGCGGTAGATGTAAAACCAGCTTAAAGAATCGAACGATGGTTTGAATAAGCGTTATTCAAGCAATAGCTCTTAAATTCATTGAGAAATTTCTTAAATACTCAGACTTACTATGTTCTGCTTTTTTACACCAGGTATGTAACTGCTCAACTAAATGCTCTTTGGAGTGATGCGTTCTTGCCCAAAGTTGCACAAGTTCTCTGCGCATATGAACCAAATTAGCAATATGCTCATTACTAATAATTAAGCTTTCTAGACGGCACTTTTCAAGTGAAGTTAATTTTTCCTCATCCTTATAAAGCCATAAGTGATTATCTGAAAAATCTTTAGCTAATACTTTCACACCCTCGACTTCTTCAGCAAACGCCTTGCGAAGTGTCAAAGTGTATCTTGCCATCACTTCATAACGATGATGAATAACCGATGCAAGTAATTCGGCATTGGGTATTTGAGCATCCTGAGTTTTAATTTTAGGAATACTCTTTTTAACTTTGGCTAAGTTACATTTTTCCAAAATTTGAATATAAAACCAACCAATATCAAACTCGTACCATTTGCTTGACAGTTTTGCACTAGTGGCAAAAGTGTGATGATTATTGTGTAATTCTTCCCCACCAATCAAGATTCCAAATGGAACAATGTTCCTCGAAGCATCTTCACAGTCATAGCTGCGGTAACCAAAATAATGACCAATACCATTGATAACACCCGCGGCGGTCACGGGAATCCACATCATTTGAATTGCCCATATAAGGCCACCAAATGCCCCAAATAGAAGAAGATCAATCACCATCATTGAAGCGACGCCTTGCCACTGATACTTTGAGTAAACATTTTTCTCAATCCAATCATCTGGCGTACCGTGACCATATTTAGTAACAGTCTCTTGATTTTTACTTTCAATTTTGTATAAGTCAGCTCCGCGCCAAAAAACACAGTGCAGCCCTAATACTTGTGGGCTATGTGGATCTTCAGCAGTTTCACATTTAGCATGGTGTTTACGATGAATAGCAGCCCACTCTTTGGTAACCATACCAGTCGTTAGCCATAGCCAAAATCTAAAAAAATGAGACGGTATCGGGTGTAAATCTAATGAACGATGTGCTTGGCAACGGTGCAAAAAAATCGTCACGCTAGCGATAGTGATGTGAGTCACGACCATTAAGTAGGCGAACATGGTCCAGCCAGATACACTTAAGATACCGTTTGCTAACCAGTCTGTAAAAATATTGGGCATTTCAGAAGCCAATTCAAAAAAATTAGAATTACTTAAAACCATGTTTATTTACCTTCAGCCATTGATTACCTAGGGATTGATTCTACTCGTTATCTTGCTTTTCCTCATGGGGAGGTGTTTTTTCGCTGATTAGTGCGGACTTTTTGGTTAAGATGGCAGCAAAAAAGCCATCTGTTTCATGCATACTTGGCCATAGCTGCCACCAAGAATTATCTGCTGATGCTCCAACAGGCATACCATCAATTACTGGGAAATCACCACGCAAGACCTCTTTAGGGTCCAACAGCTCAAAATGAGGGTGATTTTTCAAGAATTCATTCACAATCGTTTGATTCTCTTGTTCTAATAGGCTACAAGTAGCATAAACCAGTCTTCCACCAACTTTTAACAGTTTTGCGGCTGAACACAAGATTGAATATTGCTTAGCTTGTAATTCAGACACGGACTCTAAAGTCTGACGCCATTTCAAATCTGGATTTCGACGTAATGTTCCAAGTCCACTACAAGGTGCATCAACTAAAACTCTATCAATTTTTCCTGAGAGGCGTTTTACTTTTGCATCATTTTCACTATCAATCCAAACCGGGTGGACATTTGATAAACCACTTTTGGCAACACGGGGTTTTAATCTGGCCAGCCTTCGCGCTGAAATATCAAATGCATAAAGTCTACCCATTGATTTCATTAAGGCACCCATCGCTAATGTTTTACCACCAGCGCCAGCACAGAAATCAACCACCATTTCGCCGCGTTTTGGGGCAAGTAACATACTTAGTAGTTGACTACCTTCATCTTGTACTTCAAACATGCCATCTTTAAAACTTTGTAAGTTTTGTAGAGCTGGTTTGCCGAGCATTCTAAAACCCAATTCTGAATAGGGAGTTGGCACTGACTGATAACGACCACCAAGTTCATTCAGTTGAGTCAAAACATCTTCACGCTTGGCTTTAAGTGTGTTAATCCTACAATCTAAGGAAGCTGGTTTTAAAAGCGCCTCAGCAAGGAGTTTGCGCGCTTTAGTTCCTATTTGAGTTTCTAACTCTAGCCATAGCCACTCTGGTAAGTTAGCGCTAACTTGCTCTGTAAGGCTATCCCTTGGATAACTTACAAATCTTTGTAACCACTCCACTTCACCGGGATGCGCCACAAATGCTAAATCAGCTAAAGCACTCTCCAGTCGATTCGCAGTTCCTAAACCACCTTCGGATAATGACAACATCATACCTAGTAGGGCTAATCGACGAAATAATGGACCATTGCCACTTTGAGCATACTGAGCTAATTCTAATTTTCTTCTCAAAACAGCAAAAGTACTTTCAGCGATTAATGCACGATCGCGGTTACCTAATTGGCTGTTTTCTTTAAAATACTTAGAAACCGTCATATCGGCTGGAGCATCAAACCGAAGAACATCAGGCAAAAGTCGAATTAAATGTTCTAGATGAATTGGTAATGCTTTTGCTTTTGCCATTGCTGGGTTGTACGGAGTCGTTCTCTTGGGGGTCGAAGTCCCATTGGCATCACTAGAGGTATTTCTAGGTGAGGATGATGTATTTCTAGATGTGGATGATCTATTTCTAGGATTGGGTTTATTTGCTTTAGTCATAACTTTGTGATTTAACTCAATTTTGATGGGCGCATGGGCCTACGAAAAAAACTGAGATTGTGGTGGGATCACACTGACAATGCCATCTTGCAGAAAAATTTGATCCTTTAAAAACCATTCAATTGCCTTAGGGTAGATTATATGTTCTATTGCCTGTACGCGGTCAGATAATGTGTCAAGATTGTCATAATTATGGACAGGAACAACACCCTGTGCCACTATTGGCCCAACATCTAGCTCTCGAGTCACAAAATGCACCGTTGCACCATGCCACTTAACCCCTGCTGAAAGGGCAGCTTGGTGGGTATTTAAACCAGGGAAACTTGGTAATAAAGAAGGATGAATGTTGATCAATTTACCCGAAAAATAATCAACAAACTCATCACTTAGGATACGCATATATCCAGCTAAAACAACCAGATCGGGCTGTTCAAGTTGAATTTGTGACAACAAATATTGATCAAAGGCATCACGAGTAATAAAGTCGTGTTGATTTAGGATCGTAACTGGGACTCCAAAAGACACAGCAATTTCAATACCTGGGGCACTGGCACGATTGCAAAATACTCGGGTGATTTGGGAATCCCAATGATGGTCACGCTGGGCTTCGAGAATTGCTTTAAGATTCGATCCCTTGCCTGAGATGAGTACAACAATATTTCTCAATTACTTTTTACTTTCACATTCAGTTCGAATATGAAATTCTACTATGCCTCTCTACTAAAAGTTGAATCTTAGAATCAGCAACAAAATCGATCAGTTTCTTCATTTCTAATATAATTAGTAGCAATTGTGAAAGTAATCCGTGGAACCCCCTCCTCTATAATTCATCCCCCTTGCGCATTGACCATTGGTAATTTTGATGGCGTGCATGAGGGACATCAGGCTTTATTAAGCCGACTGAGTTCTTACGCAGATCAAAACCAGTTAAAAACATGTGTTTTAACTTTTGATCCGCATCCTAAGGAATTTTTTACCCCTGAAAATGCTCCTGCTCGAATTTATAGTTTACGTGACAAACTTTTAGCCCTTAAAGATTGTGGGATTGATCGCGTAGTGGTGGAACACTTCAATGCAAATTTTGCAAAAATCACCGCTGATGAGTTTGTGGAAAAAATCCTGATTCGCGGTTTAAATGCCAAATACATTGTGGTGGGTGATGATTTTCATTACGGCTCTAAAAGACTAGGGAATTTTGAAACCTTAAGTGCTGCAGGGAAAATTCATGGATTTGAAGTTCAGTCTGTTAATTCAGTATTGGACGATGAGATGAAGAGGATTTCTAGTACAGCTATTCGAACAGCTCTTAATCAAGGTGATCTAAAAACTGCGAGAAAATTACTCGGTAGACCCTATGCTTTTACAGGTCATGTTCAACACGGTAAAAAACTTGGCAGAACAATTGGCTTCCCCACTCTCAATTTAGCAGTCTCCAAAGAGAGTCATAAAACACCTCCAGCAACAACGGGTATTTTTATTGCTCAGGTTCATGGTTTGCATGAAAATCCTTTACCTGCCGTTGCAAGCTTAGGAGTTCGTCCAACTGTTGAAGACCAAGGCAGAGTTTTACTTGAAACGCATATTTTTGATTTTAATGAAAATGTGTATGGCAAATTAATCAAAGTAGAATTGATAGAGAAATTGCGTGATGAAGCAAAATACCCCAATTTAGATGCATTGCAAGAAGCAATTCGTGCTGATGCTCAAGCTGCAATTAATTACTTTAAGAATATTTAAATGTCTGAAAACCAATATCCCGTCAATCTTCTTGATACCGAATTCCCTATGCGAGGCGATCTCCCTAAAAGAGAGCCAAAATGGATTCAAGAGTGGCAAGAAAAAAAGATTTATCAATTGATTCGCAAAGCTCGTGCTGGCAAAACTAAGTTCATCTTGCACGATGGTCCTCCCTACGCAAACGGAAATATCCATATCGGTCATGCGGTAAATAAGATTCTTAAAGATATGATCGTCAAGAGTCGTACCTTAATGGATTTTGATGCGGTTTATGTCCCTGGTTGGGATTGCCACGGTATGCCAATCGAAATTCAGATTGAGAAAAAATTTGGTAAGAATCTAGCTACAGCAGAAGTTCAGGCTAAAGCAAGGGCTTACGCTACTGAGCAGATTGCTTCCCAAAAAGAAGACTTTAAACGTTTAGGGGTACTTGGTGATTGGGATCATCCTTATCTCACCATGGATTTTGTAAACGAAGCAAATGAGTTACGCGCACTCGCAAAGATTATGGAAAAGGGCTATGTTTTTCGTGGCTTAAAACCAGTCAATTGGTGTTTTGATTGTGGCTCTGCCCTAGCCGAAGCCGAAGTGGAGTATCAAGACAAGACGGATCCAGCAGTTGATGTTGGTTTTGAGTTTCAAACAGAACAATTTTCGGAAATTGCTCGTATCTTTGGTTTAACTAGTTTGCCCGAAAAAAAGGGCTCGATTGTTATTTGGACAACGACTCCATGGACAATTCCTTCGAATCAGGCCTTAAACGTTAATCCTGACATTGAATATGCTTTAGTAGATACCCCTTCACAAATGTTGATTCTAGCGAAAGATCGCGTAGATCAATGTCTGCAAACTTACGGATTGACTGGGGAAATACTTGGAGTATGTAGAGGTAATGCCTTAACAACACTTCAGTTTAAGCACCCATTATTTAATAGCGATCCAGGCTATCAAAGAACTGCTCCCGTATATTGCGCTGACTATGTCACAACCGAAAGTGGTACAGGGATTGTGCATTGTGCTCCAGCCTATGGTGATGAGGATTTTAAATCCTGTAAAGCAAACGGTATGGTTGATAAAAACATCATTAATCCGGTGATGGGTAATGGCGTTTATGCTTCAACTCTCCCTTTATTTGGTGGTCAATTTATTTGGAAAGCAAATCCAATCATCGTTGAGGCATTAAGCGCAGCAGGATCACTACTTCATGTATACCAATTTGCGCACTCCTACATGCATTGTTGGCGTCATAAGACACCAATCATTTATAGAGCTACCTCCCAATGGTTTGCCAGCATGGATAAAACACCTTTGGATCATGGAAAATCTCTAAGAGAAGCAGCACTTGCCGGCATTGAAGCCACTAACTTTTTTCCTGCATGGGGCAAACAACGCCTTCATAGCATGATCGTAAACCGTCCTGACTGGACATTGTCACGTCAACGTCAATGGGGTGTGCCAATGGCGTTTTTTGTGCATAAGGAAACAGGTGAACTTCATCCTGACACTGCTTTACACATGGAAAAAATTGCTCAATTCATTGAAAAAAACGGTATTGAGGCTTGGCAGACAGTCCAAACAGGAGAGTTCTTAGGAAGTGAAGCAGATTTATATGAAAAGAATAAAGATACACTCGATGTTTGGTTTGACTCTGGTACCACTCATTGGCATGTTTTAAGAGGATCACACGCCCAAACTTTTGCGGATGAGACCCAATCTCAACCTGAAGCACGGTTGGCAGATCTTTATTTAGAAGGTTCGGATCAACATCGTGGTTGGTTTCACTCTTCACTGCTTACCGGTACGATGTTAGATGGCAAACCTCCTTATAAAGCTCTTTTGACACATGGCTTCACAGTTGATGGTCAAGGAAGAAAAATGAGTAAGTCCTTGGGCAATGTCATTGTTCCTCAAGAAGTTGCAAATAAGATGGGTGCTGAAATCATTCGCTTGTGGACGGCATCAACAGACTACTCTGGTGAAATGACCATTTCCGACGAGATTCTCAAACGTGTCGTTGAAAGTTATCGTCGTATTCGCAATACCCTTCGCTTCTTGCTTGCTAACTTAAGTGATTTTGATCCGAGTAAAGATACGGTTAAACTTGAAAATCTCCTCGAGATAGATCAATACATGTTGAGTCTGAATGCGCAAGTTCAAGAAGAAATTATTGCTGGATTTTTAAGATATGATTTTCATCATGTTGTGACGAGATTGCTCTCCTACTGTTCTGAAGATCTTGGTGGTTTTTACTTAGACATTCTGAAAGATCGTTTATATACTTCTGCTCCCAATTCTCTTGCGAGAAGATCTGCCCAGACTGTTCTGTATCAGATTACAGCATCTTGCCTGCGCTGGATGGCACCGATTCTTTCTTTTACTGCTGAGGAAGCTTGGCAAATCTTTCATCCAAGTACTGCCAAAGAATCTACAATCTTTACAGAAACTTATGAAAAACTTTCGATTCCTAGCAATTCTGCAGAATTAATTACGAAGTGGGAAACTATCCGCACAATTAGGCAAGAGGTAACTAAATCGATCGAATTAGAACGTTCAGCTGGCAAAGTAGGTTCTTCCTTACAAGCTGAAATCGATATTTATGCCCTAAATGAACAAGCGAAGCTATTGAGTTCCATTGCAGATGACTTAAAGTTTGTCATGATTACTTCCGCAGCAAAAGTAGAAGTTCAGGACGAAATCGGCACTCCTTTATCTGTTGTTGTCAGAGCCTCAGCACATCAAAAATGTGATCGCTGTTGGCATTACCGAATTGACGTTGGTCAAAATAAAGAGCATCCTACCCTTTGTGGTCGTTGTGATGACAACTTATTTGGCCAGGGTGAGAAGAGAGTGTTTGCGTAACAATCGGCTAACAAGTAATTCATTCGATTAAAAATATTTTAGGTAGAAAATGGCAAAAAGAGGTTATCAGTCAAATCAAAGTAAGCCCTTCCTGTTATGGATTGGTTTGTCTGTTGTCGTGATTATCCTTGACCAAATTAGTAAGTTAATTGTTCTGGATACGATTCCCCATCGAAGTAGTATGAGAGTGAATGACTTTTTAAATTGGGTATTAGTTTTCAATCCAGGGGCAGCATTTTCTTTTCTTGCAGATGGCGGCGGTTGGCAGAAATGGTTTTTTATAGGTATTGGCGTAATCGCAACCATTGTCATGATTTGGTTATTGTTTCGACATGCTCAGCAAAGCATTTTTTGCTTTTCTATTTCCATGATTTTAGGAGGGGCGGTAGGTAATCTAATAGATCGTTTTACCCACGGTGCGGTAGTCGATTTTATTGATGTTTATTATCGTCAGTATCATTGGCCAGCTTTCAACTTGGCTGATAGTGCTATCACTTTAGGAACTATCTTATTAATTCTTGATGAGTTAAGAAGAGTTATTAAACAAAGGTAAACATGCTTGATACCACGAATGAATTCTCTCTTTATCAGAAAAAAATTCTATTAGGTATCACCGGTGGTATTGCGGCCTACAAAACTCCTGAGCTCGTCAGAGCATTGATCAAGGAAGGGGCAACTGTTCAAGTTGTCATGACTCGTGCAGCAACACAATTTGTGACACCAACGACGCTGCAAGCAGTAAGCGGCTTACCTGTATTTGTTAGCCAATGGGATGATCGGATCTCAAATGGAATGCCACATATTGAATTATCTAGAGATGCCGATTTAATTTTAGTCGCTCCTGCTAGTGCAGATTTCATGGCAAAACATTCTTTAGGCCTAGCGGATGATCTCTTGTCTACATTATGTCTAGCAAGAGGCCATGAAATAGATGGCGTCATTAAAGATTGTCCTTTGATCATGGTACCTGCGATGAACCGACAAATGTGGGAACATCCAGCGACACAAAGAAGCGTTGAACGATTAAAAATAGATAATGTAACCTTATTAGGTCCAGCGAGTGGTGCTCAGGCATGTGGTGAAGTAGGTATGGGACGAATGCTTGAACCCTCTGAGATTTTAGAGGGTGTCATTGCCTTTTTTCAACCTAAGTTACTCAGTGGTTATAAAGTCCTCATAACAGTTGGTCCCACCTATGAACCGATTGACCCTGTCAGGGGTATTACAAACTTAAGTTCAGGAAAAATGGGTTTTGCTATTGCTAGGGCTGCCTTAGAAGCCGGTGCACAAGTTCACTTGGTCAGTGGGCCTGTGTCTCTGGCCACTCCTCTTGAGTTTACTGGTAAAGTAAATCGTACCAATGTTCAAACCGCTAAAGAGATGATGTCTGTGGTAGAAAATTCACCCTGTGATATTTTCTTTAGTGTTGCTGCTGTAGCAGACTGGACAATTAAAAATAAGCAATCACAAAAAATTAAAAAGACTTCTGATTCAAGCTTACCTGTTCTTGAGTTCGAATTGAATCCTGATATTTTGGCAACGATTGCTAATTCAAGCAATCCTCAAAAGCCATTTTGTATTGGCTTTGCTGCTGAATCGGAAAATATTGAAGAGTATGCTCAACAAAAACGGCTTAAAAAAAATCTCCCAATGTTAATTGCCAACCATGGTCCTAGTACGTTTGGTAAGGATGAGAATCAGGTCAGTTTAATTGATGAGAATGGAATTACGCCAATTCAAGCAAGGAATAAACTATCGATTGCCCGAGTTATTATTTCAGAGTTATCCTTAAGACTACACCGCCAAAAATAATTGAAGAAAAAAAATTTGTCTAAAAATCATCATTTCATACAAATCACTTAGGATATAAAGATGCAAAAATTACAAGTAAAAATACTAGATGAAAGAATGCGTGAAATGCTTCCTACCTACGCAACCAAAGGTAGTGCTGGATTAGACCTGCGCGCATGTCTTGATGAGGCGGTGGAAATTCAGCCGGGTCAAACTATTCTTGTGCCAACTGGATTGTCCATTTTTGTGGCTGACCCCAATTATTGTGCTCTCATCTTGCCGCGTTCGGGTCTTGGCCATAAACACGGCATTGTTTTAGGTAACTTAGTAGGCTTAATTGACTCTGACTATCAAGGACAGCTAATGGTCAGCACATGGAACCGGGGGCAGCAGCCATTTAAATTAGATCCAATGGAAAGACTAGCTCAATTAGTCATCGTTCCAGTGGTTCAAGTGGAGTGGGATTTAGTAGAAGAGTTTGAGTCAAGTGATCGTGGGGTCGGTGGTTTTGGTAGTACCGGTAAAAAATAATTCAATTGCTGTAGAAAATATTTCACAAATAATAATTAGAGACAGGATTTCACATGAAGAAAATTTCACCAACTGCTTGGATATTGATTTGCATGGTTTTAGGGATTGTCGTTGGTTATTTGATTAATACCCAAGTTCAAGATGAAAACCAGATTAAATCTTTAGCTGATAACTTCTCTATTCTCTCTGAAGTTTTCCTGACCCTAATCAAGATGATTATTGCCCCTCTCGTCTTCTCAACTCTAGTAGTAGGTATTGCGCATATGGGTGATGCGGCTGCGATTGGTAGAGTATTTTTTAAATCCTTAGCTTGGTTTTTAAGTGCATCGCTGATTTCTTTAGTATTGGGCTTAATCTTTTCCAATGTGATGCAACCAGGTGCTAATTTAAATTTCCCGATACCTGACTCACATCTTAGTGCGAATTTAGCAACATCAGAATTCACTTTTCATGACTTTGTCAAACATCTTATCCCTAAGTCATTTATTGACGCAATGGCAAAAAATGAGATTTTACAGATTGTTGTATTCTCCATTTTCTTTGGGATTGCCATGGCATCACTCGGCGAAAAGATGAAATATCTAGTCAAAAGTATTGATGAGCTCTCTCATGTGATGCTGAAAATCACGACCTATGTTATGAAATTTGCCCCCATCGCAGTTTTTGCCGCGATGGTCTCAACAGTGGCTGTCAACGGCCTCGGTATTCTGGCTGATATGGCTATTTTCATGATTGATTTTTATGTTGCCTTAATCTGTTTGTGGATTGTCTTGATCTTTGCAGGTTTTATCTTTTTAGGACCTAGAATCAAAGATTTACTCATCAACATCAAAGAGGCATTTTTAATTTCCTTTGCAACGGCTAGTTCTGAGGCAGCTTATCCGAAAATTCTCGATGCTCTCGATCGTTTTGGCGTGAATCGTAAAATTTCTAGCTTTGTGATGCCGCTAGGATATTCATTCAATCTTGATGGCTCAATGATGTATTGCACCTTTGCTACCTTATTTATCGCCCAAGCATACGGGATGCACATTCCGATTGCCACACAAATCACGATGCTCCTGGTACTCATGCTCACTTCAAAAGGAATGGCTGGCGTACCTAGAGCGTCGTTAGTAGTTATTGCAGCAACTTTAAATCAGTTCGGTATTCCTGAAGCAGGATTATTGATGATTTTAGGGGTGGATACTTTTCTGGATATGGGACGTTCGGCAACCAACGCTGTTGGTAACTCTATCGCATCAGCAGTGGTGGCTAAATGGGAGGGCGGTCTATTATCTAAAGAGGATGCTGCGATTAATGCCGATTTAATAGATAAAGAGGCAAATAGCAAAGTGCATTCTATGCCTAACGAAGTATAAGTATCTTATAGAATCTACCGAGCAATTCTAAACTCCTCTTAAATGGATTTACATCCTATTTAAGAGGATTTAAGCCTAGTTTTCTTCTGTAATCTCAGGCGTTGCTACCTTGCCCTTTGTACTTGCTGATCGAATGTCTAGTTGAACTTCATCTTTTTCGTTAATATCAACGGTCACAGTTCCACCCTGAACTAGGCGTCCAAATAGTAACTCATCAGCCAAAGCTTTACGAACAGTATCTTGAATGAGGCGTTGCATTGGTCTGGCACCCATCAGCGGATCAAAACCTTTTTTCGCCAAATATTCACGCAGACCAGTTGAGAAGGTTGCATCCACTTTCTTTTCATGCAATTGCTCTTCAAGTTGCATGAGGAACTTATCAACAACTCTCAAAATAATTGATGTATCCAAGGCTCTGAAAGAAACAATAGCATCGAGACGGTTTCTAAACTCAGGCGTAAACATACGCTTGATATCAATCATTTCGTCCCCAGCTTCACGAGGATTTGTAAAGCCAATGGTTGATTTATTCATGGTCTCCGCACCAGCATTGGTCGTCATAATAATAATGACGTTTCTAAAATCTGCCTTACGTCCGTTATTGTCAGTTAAAGTGCCGTGATCCATGACTTGTAATAGGATGTTAAAGATATCTGGATGAGCTTTCTCAATTTCATCAAGTAAAAGAACGCAGTGCGGCTTTTTGTTAATGCCTTCTGTGAGTAATCCACCTTGATCAAACCCAACATATCCTGGAGGAGCACCAATCAAGCGGCTTACAGCATGACGTTCCATATATTCAGACATATCGAAGCGCAGCAGTTCTACACCCATAATGAATGCTAATTGTTTAGCAACCTCAGTTTTACCTACTCCAGTAGGTCCGGAGAATAAGAATGAACCAATCGGTTTATCAATATTACCTAGACCAGCTCTGGCCATCTTAATGGATGAAGCAAGCGCTTCGATAGCGGGATCTTGACCAAAGACAACACTCTTCAAATCACGATCTAAAGTTTGTAATTTACTACGATCATCTAAGCTAACCGACTGAGGAGGGATCCTAGCAATTTTAGAAACAATATCTTCGATTTCTATACGACTGATTGTTTTCTTTTGTTTCGACTTTGGTAGTATGCGTTGAGCAGCACCAGCTTCGTCAATAACGTCAATGGCCTTATCTGGTAGTTGACGGTCATTAATATACCTGGCAGAAAGTTCAGCGGCAGCACTCAAGGCACTTTGTGAATATTTGACGCCGTGATGATCTTCAAAGCGAGATTTTAAGCCACGTAAAATCTGCACAGTTTGATCTATTGTTGGCTCTAGAACGTCAATCTTTTGGAAACGTCTTGACAGTGCAGCATCTTTTTCAAAAATACCTCGATACTCCGTGAAAGTAGTTGCACCAATACACTTCAACTGACCGCTAGACAAAGAGGGTTTCAATAAATTACTTGCATCCAAGGTGCCGCCAGACGCTGCCCCAGCACCAATCATGGTATGAATTTCATCAATGAATAAAATTCCATGGGGGTTTTCTTTTAATGCCTTTAAAACACCTTTTAAACGCTGTTCGAAATCGCCGCGATATTTAGTTCCAGCCAATAAAGCTCCCATATCTAAGGAATAAACTGTAGCCTCCTTTAAGATGTCTGGAACGTCATTTTGGGTAATTCTCCAAGCTAGACCTTCGGCAATCGCTGTCTTACCAACACCTGCTTCACCAACGAGTAAGGGATTGTTTTTTCTTCTCCGGCAAAGAATCTGGATCACACGCTCTACTTCATGCTCGCGCCCAATTAAAGGGTCAATTTTCCCTTGTTTGGCTAATACATTTAGATTTTGCGTAAATTGTTCTAAAGGACTATCTTTACCATTTGCTGTTGCAGATTCTTCAGCATCACTTGGATGATCTTGCTTAGCAGGTTCTGTTTGGTCTTTTCGAATACCATGACTAATGAAGTTCACCACATCGAGTCGAGTAATTCCCTGTTGTTGCAAGTAGTAGACAGCATGGGAATCTTTTTCGCCGAAAATAGCTACTAAAACATTCGCTCCAGTGACTTCTTTTTTTCCACTTGAAGTAGATTGCACATGCATGATTGCTCGTTGAATAACTCTTTGAAAACCCAGAGTTGGTTGAGTATCAACTTCATCTGAGCCAGGCACTATAGGCGTATTGTCGTTAATAAAGTTTTTGAGGAGTGATCTTAAATCGCCGACATTTACAGCGCAGGCTTTTAACACCTCTACGGCTGTTGCATTATCAAGCAATGCGTAAAGTAAGTGTTCGACAGTAATAAACTCATGTCTAGCAGCTCTAGCATCAACGAATGCCATATGCAAACTAACTTCTAATTCTTGGGCGATCATACTTCCTCCATCATGCACTGCAAAGGGTGACCCGATTTACGGGAAATTTCTACTACTTGATCAACTTTCGTTGCTGCTACATCGTGTGTGTATATTCCACAAACACCTTTACCTTCCATATGTACCTGTAACATAATTCTGGTAGCGGTTTCTTGATCTTTATGAAAAAACTCCTGAATTACCATCACCACAAATTCCATTGGGGTAAAGTCGTCGTTTAACAAAACGACTCGATACAATGAAGGTGGCTCTACTTTTTGTACTTCACGGTCCATTACAACCGAGCGATTATCATCTCTGTTGGGCTTTATGGGTATTGCTGCTAGGATTAAATTTTTGCTCAATTT
The DNA here is from genome assembly GCA_903889595.1 of uncultured beta proteobacterium. Classification (GTDB taxonomy): domain Bacteria; phylum Pseudomonadota; class Gammaproteobacteria; order Burkholderiales; family Burkholderiaceae; genus Polynucleobacter. The sequence goes on along the minus strand of CAISYI010000195.1, from coordinate 10,055 downwards.
CTTATTCATACATCAATTCTACTCATTTATCAATTTACTAGTTTTTTTCAGTTTATTTGTGGTATTTTTTGTTAAAAATATTACTTTTTTCTTATTTAATCTACTCTAAATATAAAAATTTTTATAACCAATTAATTTAGGAGATTCTATTAAAAAAACATTGGAGAATTTACACTTAGAGCAATACCAATAACACCAACTTAATTTGCTAGAGCACCAGAAACATAATCATCCTTGAGTTTCAAGGAGTCAAAAGGTTCAAAAAAAAATTCTTAACTAATTTTCAATGTAATAACGTAATATTACAGTTCCATAATCTGGGTTTTTACCAGTTTTAGGTATTCGTTTTACATTAGTCATTATATTAATCCTTTCGTTTCCGTAAAATAAAAAATGCTCCCTCATATCAAACAAATTAAAGTTTTCTTATCACTATTTAGTTTTATTTTTATAAAGTCTCAGGTCGTTGCTGCCGCTTTACCCGTAATTGAGTTAAAAATCGGTAAAACATCCATTCAAGCAGAAGTTGCATCTACTCCGCCGTCTCAACAATTAGGCTTAATGTACCGGAAAGAATTAGCTACCAATTCTGGAATGCTGTTTATATTTAATGAAAAAGCAGGTCACTGCTTTTGGATGAAAAATACCTTAATCCCTTTATCCATCGCCTTTTTAGACGATGATGGAAAAATTATCAATATCGAAGAAATGTTACCGCAATCCGAAGAAAATCATTGCCCCACTAGAGCAACTAGATTTGCTTTAGAAATGAATCGTGAGTGGTTTAGCAGTAGAAAATTTACACCTGGCACGCTAGTAACAGGTTTACCTAAATTCTAATTAATTAGTTAATGTTTACTAGCTACTTCATAGAAACAATCGTTTCTATGAAGTAATTGTTGTAACATTCTTAGCCGAAGTGGCAAACGTAGTGCACTGGCTCTTCTGCACGAATAGTAAAATAACCACCCGCAGCTACTTCCCAACTGGATGTTGGACCATAGGCTTGTTCGGAACCGCCGTTAATACTTACAAAAGCTGTGCCATCAACCACTTCCATGATTTCTTTGGTAGTCAAATCAAAACGCAAGGTACTCGGTAAAATAACGCCAACCGATTTTCTAGATCCATCTGCTAAGGTTACGGTGTGTGAAACACACTTACCATCAAAATAAACATTCGCTTTTTTTCCAACTGTAACTTGTTCAAATTGCATTTTTAATTCCTTTTTTCTTATTTCAATCTTTTACGTCTAGCAATTTCGGCAATACGCATTCTGAGGGCATTGAGTTTAATGAAGCCTCCAGCATCTGCTTGATTGTAAGCTCCGCCATCATCATCAAAAGTAGCAATATTCATATCGAATAAAGTATTAACTGAATCTCTTGAAACTACAGAAACAGATCCTTTATAAAGTTTCAATCTTACAAAACCATTCACCATTATTTGGGTGTGATCAATAAGAGTTTGTAATGCTACTCTTTCTGGCGACCACCAATAGCCGTTATAAATGAGGCTTGCGTAGCGTGGCATGAGATCATCTTTAAGATGTGCAACTTCACGATCTAGTGTGATACTTTCAATGCCCCGGTGCGCTTTTAAAAGGATTGTGCCGCCGGGCGTTTCATAACAACCACGACTCTTCATCCCTACAAAGCGGTTTTCAACCAAGTCCAAACGTCCAATACCGTGTTTACCACCTAAGGTATTTAACTGGGTTAGTATTTCTTTTGGTCCTAAAGCTTGGCCATTGATTGAAACTGGATCACCTTTTGAAAACTCAATATCAATAAATTCCGGTTGATCAGGTGCGCTTTCTGGAGAAACCGTCCAACGCCACATGGACTCCTCAGCCTGAGCATTCGGATTCTCAAGGTGTCTACCTTCAAAACTAATGTGCAATAAATTAGCATCCATCGAATAGGGTGCGCCGCCTTGCTTGTGCTTCATCTCTACTGGAATATCGTGTTTTTCAGCGTAGGCTAATAGTTTTTCTCTAGACAATAGATCCCACTCTCGCCATGGGGCGATGACTTTAATACCGGGTTCTAACGCGTAGTAACCTAGCTCAAATCGAACCTGATCATTGCCTTTGCCTGTCGCGCCATGGGATACTGCGTTAGCATTGGTTAAACGAGCAATTTCAATTTGGCGCTTAGCAATCAATGGACGGGCAATCGAAGTACCTAATAAGTACTCGCCTTCATAAATTGTATTAGCGCGGAACATCGGAAATACAAAGTCACGGACAAACTCATCGCGCAAGTCGTCAATAAAAATATTCTCTGGTTTGATACCAAATTTAATCGCCTTCGCACGAGCGGGTTCTAATTCTTCACCCTGACCAAGATCTGCTGTGAAAGTCACAATCTCACAATGGTAAGTATCTTGTAACCATTTAAGAATAACGCTGGTATCTAAACCACCTGAATAGGCTAATACAACTTTTTTAATATCTTCCATCTTCTTTACCAATTAATTTAATTTGCCACACAATAAAAACTCCATTAAGGCCTTTTGAACATGTAAACGATTCTCGGCCTCTTCCCAAACAATACTTTGCGGTCCATCGATGACTTCCGCTGCCACTTCCTCACCACGATGTGCAGGTAAACAGTGCATAAATAGCGCATCTGGTTGAGCAGCAGCCATCTTTTCTGAGTCAACAATCCAATTTGCAAATGCGGTTAACCTGACAGTATTTTCTTGCTCATATCCCATGCTTGTCCAAACATCAGTCGTAACTAAATGCACGCCAAGACAAGCATCTTTGGGATTTTTAAATTGTTTTAAGTGACTTTTTTCCAAATCACTCAACCTCGTTGTATCAATTTCATATTCAGGCGGTCCTGAAAAATGTAAATCAAACCCTAAAATTGCAGCAGCCTGTATCCACGTATAAGCCATATTATTGGCATCACCAATCCATGCAACCTTTTTACCTTGAATCGTCCCTCTATTTTCATGAAAGGTAAAAATATCCGCCAATACTTGACAAGGATGATACTCATTTGTCAGACCATTAATCACTGGCACCCTTGAATTAGCTGCAAAGCGCTCCAAAATTTCTTGGCCAAAAGTACGAATCATAATAATGTCTGTCATTCTCGAGATCACTTGCGCAGCATCCTCAACGGGCTCGCCACGACCAAGTTGTGTATCTCGGGTGTTCAAATAAACGGCGTGGCCCCCTAATTGGTGCATACCAGCCTCAAAAGATAACCTTGTTCTAGTGGAATGCTTTTCAAAAATCATGGCAAGTGTTCTATCATGTAAAGGGTGCCATGTTTCATAGGACTTGAATTTATCCTTTAAAACCTTTGAACGATTTAAAATGTATTCGTATTCACTAGCATTAAAGTCAGAAAACTGAAGGTAATGACGCAGTGGTAAAGTAACTTTGGGCAAGTGGTTATTAGCTGATGTATTCATTGTGTATCCAAAAGTCTATTGTATTCAATCGTAAATTTACCCAGAATTTCTTAAAATTAACCCTAAATTCATTACATATTCTAATTTGAAAACTATACTTCAAGTAAACGGTAATATCTAATATCTGGAATAACTAAACAATCCATGACAACCAAACATTATTTAATTCATGGTGTAACTATTCACGGTAAAACTTTTCGGCCTAGCGATTGGGCAGACCGCTTATGTGGAGTTATGTCTAGATTCAGACCATCTTCAGACTATGGCGATCCTAAATACACCTATTCACCCTACGTTTGCCCTGAAATGATTGCAAATATTAAGTGTGTTGTAGTCGACGAAAGACTACGTGATATTGATCCGAGAGCCTTGGACTTTGTTCTTAACTTTGCAAAAGATAATGAACTTGTTTTAACAGAGATGTGCGAAATTCCCGCAAAGTAACAATTAAAAACACGACTAAAACTAAAAAGTCCGCAAGTGCGGACTTTTTCAGTCTATCAAACTAAATTTAACCGTTAGCAACAGTCATTGATTTAATCGCTGCAGATAAACGTGATTTTTGACGAGCTGCAGTATTTTTGTGAACAATTTTCTTGTCCGCAATCTTATCAATAGTGGATTGAGCTGCTAAAAATACTTTAGCTGCAGTTTCCTTGTCGCCAGCATCAACTGCTTTGCGAACTGATTTAATTGCTGTTCTTAAACGTGAACGTAAGCTTGAATTGTGAGCGTTTAATTTGACTGCTTGACGTGCACGCTTACGAGCTTGAGCTGTATTTGCCATAGTTAACTCTTATTTCTCTTAAAAAATCTTGTGTAAGTAATTGATAAATTCAAAATCTTGCTGATTTATTAGTTTTCTTACGATTTTAATTAAAATAATCGCTGGAAAACTTGTAATCCACAATTATATATTAATAAATAGTATTTGACTACTCCCTTTAATTAAAGGGAAAATAACTCGTGAATCTTTTAACCTCCGCCGCAAAAGTAAGTAGTATGACCATGTTATCCCGTATTTTGGGATTGGTCAGGGAAACCCTCATCGCTAGGGCATTCGGCGCATCGGAGATGACTGACGCCTTCAACGTGGCGTTTAGACTACCCAACTTACTACGAAGACTATTTGCAGAAGGCGCTTTTTCTCAAGCTTTTGTACCAATTCTCAGTGAATCTAACACAAAATTTGGTCCAGAGAGAAGTAAACAGATCATTAATGTAGTCTCTACTCTCTTATTTTGGTCCTTATTGGTTGTTGTAGCCCTCGGAGTCATTTTTACGCCTTTTTTAGTTTTATTTGTCGCTTCAGGCTTCAAAAATCAAGGAACTTTCGAATTAAGTGTAGTTTTAACCAGAATAATGTTCCCATATATCGGCTTTATTTCCATGGTTTCACTAGCTGCGGGCATTCTAAATAGTAATAAACGGTTTTTGATCCCTGCTTTTACTCCCGTTTTACTCAATTTAGGAATGATTTTAGGTGCTTTATATCTAGCCCCTCAACTCTCGACCCCAATTTATGGTCTTGCGATTGGTGTCATGGTGGGAGGTGTTCTACAACTACTCTTGCAAGTTCCGGCCTTACTTAAAATAGGCATGCTTCCAAAAATTGGTATGGGTTTCGGTGCCATAAAATTGGCATGGCAGGATGCTGATGCTAAAAGAGTTCTTAAATTAATGGGTCCGGCTGTTTTTGCCGTTTCCGTTAGTCAAATTTCCCTCATTATTAACACGAATATTGCATCTCATCTGGCAACCGGAAGTGTTTCTTGGCTAACATACGCAGATCGATTGATGGAATTTCCTACGGCACTTTTAGGAGTGGCGGTCGGCACGGTATTGCTACCTAGCCTTAGTAAAGCTAATGCAGCTGCGGATTATGAACAAGCCGGTAAGTTGATTAACTGGGGCATTCGTTTAACTTTCTTGATTGCAACTCCGGCAGCAATTACATTATTCATTTTTGGTGAGCCTCTGGCGACTTCTCTTTATCATTATGGCAAGTTCAGTAGCCACGATGTGGCGATGACAACTGTTGCGCTTCAAGCCTATGGAGTTGGTTTAATCGGGTTGATTCTAATAAAAGTATTAGCTCCTGGCTTTTACGCCAGGCAAGATATTAAAACGCCAGTAAAAATTGGGCTATTCGTACTCGCGGTAACCCAATTATCAAATTATATTTTTGTCCCTTACCTCCAACATACGGGCCTTGCTTTATCAATTGGTATCGGTGCATGTATCAATGCATTTTTACTGTGGGTAGGTCTTTATCGGCGTGGTGTAATGCAATATGGTGAGCAGCAGTGGGGGAAATTCTTTTTGAGATTATTCATCGGCGTAGGAATGTTTGGGGCTGTATTGTATTTTGGCGCTAATTATCATAATTGGATTGATCTCCAAGTAAATCCGCTTAGCAGAATTTCCTTTATGTTGGGCTGGGGTGCATGCGCGGTTGTTGTTTATTTCTTTACTCTGTGGATAATAGGCTTTAAGTTCAAAGAATTTTTAAGACATTCCCACTAAATTTATGCCAACAACACACTTAGATTATTTTTCGTCTTTAGTAGCGGAAGATACTCACTTCCCTCTTACCGAAGCAACTATTGCCATTGGGCAACACGCCTTTCCAGATTTAGATGTCCAAGCAGTAATGGATAACATCGATACGATGGTGGTAAAACTTCAACAAAGATTCACCCCAGAAACGAGTAATTTACAAAAGCTACAGCACTTGAAGCATTTCTTTTTCACAGAAATGGGGTTTGGGCTGAATACCAATGATTACTATGATCCAGAAAACTCTTATTTACACAGCGTACTAAAAAGTCGTCGTGGAATTCCCATTTCATTAGCAATCATCATCATTGAATTAGGTTCTCAAGTTGGTTTAACAATCAAAGGTATATCCTTTCCCAACCACTTTTTGGTTAGAATTTCATTACCTCAAGGTGAAGTAGTTATGGACCCAACAACGGGATCATCCTTATCAAAAAATGAATTGCAAGGGATGCTAGATCCCTACCTAGAAGCACAAGGTTATCGCAATGAGTTAAGTTTGCCCTTGAGCCTATTCTTAAGAAGTTCTGGGCCGCGTGAAATTCTGTCGAGATTTTTACGGAACTTGAAAGCTATTTATAGTCATGAGGACCGTTGGGAGAGACTACTTAGCATACAACAACGGCTCGTCATTTTATTGCCGAAAGAAATTGAGGAAATTAGGGATCGTGGATTGGCTTATGCCCAACTGGATTACTTAAGGCCGGCAGTTGATGATTTATCAAAGTACTTGGAGAGCATACCCGACGCTAAGGATGCTTCTGAGATCAGAGAACAACTCGCAGATATTGAGAAAAGTCTCAAATTCCACTAATTTTTTTCGTAAAACTGAAATACTTGTATTTAGTTTTGACGTTTCTGATTGAAGATTGATTTAATAATCTTAAAAAGTCCCGCTATGGCTAAAGGCACTACAGCCGCACCAATGCCGAGAACGACAATCAAATCTAAATTGTCACGAATTCCGGGTAAATTGCCAAAAAAGTAACCGCATATAGTTAAGCTTAGACTCCAAAGGCAAGCTCCCACCACATTGAAGAATTGAAACTTAGTAAAAGTCATGCCGGAAATACCTGCCACAAACGGTGCAAATGAGCGAACGATAGGCAAAAAGCGCGCTAGGATAATTGTTTTTCCACCATGCCTCTCAAAAAATCCATGCGTTCTCATGAGGGCTTTTTGATCAATCCATTTGATGCTAGAAATTTCAATCTTTGTAACCAAATATTGACCAACCCAATAGTTAACTGTATTCCCAGCAATCGCAGAGCCAATAATTAATGCATTTAAAATGACTAAACTTAAATGTCCTGAAGCGCAGTAAGCTCCTGCGGTAAATAGAAGAGTATCACCTGGTAAAAAAGGGAAAATGACAAAGCCTGTTTCCGCAAAAATAATCCCGCTAAGAATACCGTAAGTCCACGTACCATACTCACCCATGTGATCGCCGATGTGCATGATAGTTTGAAAGAATGAGATGATTTGTTCCACGAAGTGATAATAACATTTAAGTTTTAAATATCTACAATCATGAGAAAATAATTTTATGGATATAAAACCAATAGAAGAACTTTCCGATCGATTAATCAGTCAAATTGCTGCCGGTGAAGTGATTGAACGTCCCAGTGCAGTAGTCAAAGAACTGTTAGAAAATTCAGTTGACGCTGGCTCTCTTGCAATTGAGATACGACTAGAGGAAGGTGGTTGTCAACGTATTGTAATTACAGACGACGGCCAAGGAATTCCTGCGAAAGAGTTATTACTTGCAGTGAAACGACACGCTACTAGTAAGATTGCCAGTTTAGAGGATTTGGAATCCGTTCTAACCATGGGATTTAGGGGAGAAGCATTAGCCTCAATCGCCTCAGTTTCTAAACTGAGTATTACAACAAAAACTATTGCGGATGATCATGCTTGGAAATTAACCCACCCAAGTCACGAAATCTTACCAGCTGCAGGAACCCAAGGATGCCGGATTGATGTTGAAGACTTGTTCTACAACACTCCAGCTAGGAAGAAGTTTCTTAAGTCAACCAGTACAGAACTTGGGCATTGCATCGATGCAATCAAACGTGTGGCTTTAGCCAATCCGCAAATCAGTTTTGCTGTTTGGCATAACGGGAAGCCACTTTACCGCTGGTTAATTGGCACATTAGAAACAAGGGCTAATGAAATTCTTGGGGCAGAATTTCAAGCTGCACAACTTGCCATTGAAACAAGTTCTGAAATCATTTCTTTGACTGGTTTTATTGGTGCACCGACTGCAAGCAGGGCCAGAGCTGACCAACAATTTATTTTTGTTAATCAACGCTTCGTCAAAGATAAGTTAATTAATCATGCCATCCGAAGTGCTTACCAGGATGTTTTACATGGTGATCGGCAACCTATCTTAGTTCTTAGTTTAAACATCCTACCCGAGTTAGTGGATGTAAACGTTCATCCAGCCAAAATTGAAGTACGTTTCAGAGATAGCCGAGCTGTACATCAATTTATTTATCACAGTATTAAGGACCGTTTGGCACGAGGTGCTGGTCAGTCTCGCGATTCAAATCCCCTCGAATCATTGCAAATTACAGACTCCAGTGAATTATCGGCTAATCATCCATTACAAAGTGTTTCGGCACCCTACTCATTCAGGAATCTTGCGCAACCTCAATCTTTACAAATGTCTCTTTCTGTAAAAGACTCGATGCGGCAATTATTTTCTATACCCAATCCAGAATTACAAAATACGATTGATCCTCATTTTTCACAGGCCAATCAGGCTGCAAGTCCATTTCAAAAACTTTCATCAGAGGATGAGTTCCCTTTAGGGAATGCCATCGCTCAACTTGCTGGTATTTACATCCTTGCTCAAAATAAAGCAGGCTTAGTCCTCGTTGATATGCACGCTGCCCATGAACGTGTCTTGTATGAAAAATTTAAAAAAGATATTGATGAGCAAGTATCCATTCAAAACTTATTGGTACCGATTGTTTTGAATATTAGCCAAGTTGAGATGGCTGCCGTTACCGAAAATCAAAATTTATTAAGCGATTTGGGGTTTGATATTAGCCCTATTGGTCCGGAACAAATTAGCATTCGTAGTTTGCCAGCTTTACTTAGCAAATCAGAGCCAGCAATGCTCATGAAAGGTTTAATTACAGATTTACATGAAATTGGTTCGGCTCAATTAGTTGAGGCAGCCAAACATGAACGTTTAGCTTCTAAAGCCTGTCATAGTGCAGTAAGGGCACATCGATTATTATCTATACCTGAGATGAATGGCTTACTTAGGGAGATGGAGAATACCGATCGGGCCGATCAATGTAACCACGGCAGACCCACCTGGATTCAATTAAGTATCAATGATTTAGATAAATTGTTTTTACGAGGAAAATAAGGATGGAGTTACATCCCGAATTGCATCCCGAGTTGCATCCTTTAGCTAATCTAATCGCTATCGTTGGACCTACTGCTAGTGGTAAAAGTGCGTTTTCAATGAATCTTGCTAACCAAGCTAGTAAGAATGGTCAGGCAATTGAAATTATTAGCATGGACTCTGCTTTAGTTTATAAAGGAATGGATATTGGGACTGCTAAACCCTCGCTTGAAGAGCGACTCATGGTTCCACATCACGGCATTGATATTTTACAACCTTGGGAGTCTTACTCGGCTGCGCAATTTGCAAAAGACGTCTTAATTTGGGTACAAGAAATTCGTCAAAGAGGAGCAACGCCCATTATTGTTGGTGGCACGATGCTGTATTGGCGAGCCCTCATTCAAGGCCTGAGCCAGCTTCCTGCAACGACTCCTGAAATTAGAGTATCAATCGAAGCAAGGGCGCTCGAACTCGGATGGGCGGCGATGCATGAGCAACTGAAAAGAGTAGACCCAGTTACCGCTAATCGTTTGCCTGTAGGGGATACTCAAAGGATTGGACGCGCCTTAGAGGTTTTTGAAATGACGGGTACCGCAATGTCCGAACTGATTTCAAAATCTCCCTATAGTGCCTCAAGGGACGATGGGCGGTTTCCGCATTTACTAGTTTCTTTTGAACCAACTGATCGAGCATGGCTTCATCA
>CAISYI010000194.1 GCA_903889595.1 uncultured beta proteobacterium | reverse complement strand
ATTGTGTGCTCGAATCGCAGCCTCTTTTAAGCCACCACCAGCAGGTAACAAACCAACGCCTACTTCGACTAACCCAATATAACTCTCGACAGCCGTTACGCGCTTAGCGGATTGCAACACCAACTCACAACCACCACCGAGTGCAATACCTGAAACAGCACTTACTACTGGCACCTTGGCATACTTGACTCTCATCATGGTGTCTTGAAACATTTTCACAAACGGCTCAATCCCACTTACACCGCTCTTCATTACCATCGGTAATGCAGCCTCAAGATTAGCCCCAGCAGAAAAAGGACCGCCAGGTGCACCTAACTTCAGTGAGCTAGTCTGCCAAATCACTAAACCTTGGTATTGATTTTCAGCTATAGTAATCGATTCCTGAATACCCTCCAACACAAGAGGACTAATCGTATTCATCTTCGACTTAAATGAACAAATCAATACCTCAGAATTTGGCTCATCTAGCCATGCTCTAACTTCACTATTTTCCCAAATGGTTTCACCAGCTGTTTTAGGATCTATTGCCTGCTCACCAAATAAAGTGTCGCGGTAAACTTGTTTTTGGTAAACAGGTAGATTCGACTTTGGAAGATATTGTCCGCTGAAAGCTGACCATGATCCCAATGGACTATGAATTGCTTCGTGCTTTGAAACTTCACTATTAAATACCCAATCAGGAAGAGGTGCGTCGCATAGGGTATCGCCCTTTGCGATATCCTCTTTGATCCAATTGGCGACTTTTAACCAGCCAGCTTCTTGCCAATCTTCAAAAGGACCTTTTTTCCATCCATATCCCCATTTAATTGCAAAATCAATTTCACGGGCACTTTGCGCGATGTCTCCTAAATGCAGCGCAATGTAGTGAAAAATATCCCTATAAATTGCCCATAAAAACTGTGCTTGCGGATCATCGGTTGACCTTAGTAATTCAAGTCTTTCACCAATTGGTTTTTTTAAGATTCTTTCAACCAGTGGAGTTACTTTCCCCTCAGACATAACATAAGATTTAGTTGCAAAATCTAAGACATGAATCTCACGACCTATCTTTTGATAAAAACCACGACCCGATTTTTGACCTAAACTTCCTTGTTCTAATAAATAATTCACTACTTTTGGCATCTGAAATAAATTTCGAAATGGATCATTCGGCAAACCGTTTTCCATTGTTTTAATAACATGGGCCATCGTATCAATCCCAACCACATCACTCGTTCTAAAAGTTGCTGATTTCGCTCTTCCTAAATTACTACCTGTTAAAGCATCTACTTCATCAAAACTTAAATTAAATTTTTCAGCCTCTTTAAAGATTGCCAAGATAGAAAAAACGCCAACACGATTACCTACAAAATTAGGCGTATCTTTTGCTCGAATAACCCCTTTACCTAATACTGAGGTCATAAAGGTTTCTAATCGATCCACAATGGTGGGATTAGTTTGTTGAGTAGGAATTAACTCTAGTAAATGCATGTACCTCGGGGGATTAAAGAAGTGCACTCCACAAAACCGTTCCTTTAAATCATCCGAGAAACCTTTTGATAATTCTGTAATAGAAATTCCAGAGGTATTCGTTGCAAAGATTGCGTTAGAGGAAATATATGGTGCGACCTTTTCATAGAGCTGATGTTTCCAATCAAGTCTCTCTGCAATGGCTTCGATAATCAAATCGCACTCCCTTAATAATTCTAAATCTTGGTCGTAATTGGCGACCTGAATCAAACTTGCATCGTCTTCCAAACACAGGGGAGATGGTTTAAGTTTTTTTAATTGGGCAATGGACTTTTCAACAATTTCATTTGGATTTGATTTACCATCAGCACTTTTTTTTGCCAAGTCAAATAATATAACTGGCACTTTTAGATTAATACAGTGTGCAGCAATTTGTGCACCCATGACGCCAGCACCTAAGATGGCAACTTTATTAATTTTTTGTTCACGAATCATTTTCAGCACACCTTTTCTTTAAAATAAAGCCTCATCCATACTCATTAAACTTTTTGAACCTGATCTAGCCAATACCAACAATGAAGCAGTCTCTGGTAATAATTTGGCAAAATAGAACCTTGCAACTCCCAGTTTTGCCTCATAGAAAGTATCTTTACTTCCTTTCTGATTTAGCGCAACTCTAGCCATCTTTGCAAATAAGTAGGAGTAAACGAGATGCCCTATGATTCTTAAATATGGGACTGCTGCTGCTCCAGCCTCTTCATGATTAAGCATTGCCTTTAAGCCAATTTCCTTAGTGAGTTTTTCAACCTGTTCAACGAGATCATTCAGGGGATCGATAAATTCCATCATCTCCTTTTTGACTCCTTCTTCCTCGATAAACTCTTTGACAACATCTCCAAATTTTCTTAATTTTGCTCCCATATCTCCAAGCACCTTACGACCTAGTAAGTCTAGAGATTGGATTGTGTTCGTTCCTTCATAAATCATATTGATTCTTGCATCGCGAACAAATTGTTCCATTCCCCACTCTGCAATATATCCGTGACCACCAAATACTTGCAGTCCCTCATTAGTCGCTTCGAAGGCATTATCCGTAATAAACGCCTTAATCACGGGTGTCAATAATGCAATCAAGCCCTCTAGTTCTTGCTTTCGGTTTGCATTTTGTTCTTGAGCGCACTGATCAATCATGAGAGCAATCCAGTAAGTAAAGGCTCGCCCTCCCTCTGCATAGGCTCTTTGCGTCAATAACATTCTTCGCACATCTGGATGAACAATGATTGGATCAGCGGCTAATTGAGGTGCTTGCGGTCCTTTTAAACTACGCATTTGTAAACGATCTTTGGCATACTGCGCTGAATTTTGATAGGCAACTTCCGTTAAGCCAAGGCTTTGCATACCAACCCCTAAGCGGGCCGCATTCATCATGACAAACATGGCTTGAAGACCTCTATGAGGTTCACCTAGAAGCGTACCAATCGCGCCATCAAAATTCATCACACAAGTGGCATTCCCATGAATGCCCATCTTATGTTCGAGAGAGCCGCATTCCAGATTATTTCTTTGAGTGGAAAGTACTTCATTTTCAATCTGATATTTAGGTACGACAAATAAGGAAATACCCTTTGTTCCCATCGGTGCATCTGGCAATCTTGCAAGAACTAAATGGATAATATTTTCTGCGAGATCATGCTCACCACTCGATATAAATATTTTGGTACCAGTAATTTTGTATTCTTCATTACTAATTTTTTCAGCTTTTGCTTTGATGAGTCCCAAGTCGGTTCCACAATGTGGTTCTGTCAAACACATCGTGCCGGTCCATTTGCCAGAAACTAAATTCTTGAGATAGCGATTCTTTTGCTCTTCAGTACCGTGTGAATGTAAGCATTCATAAGCTCCGTGAGAGAGTCCCGGATACATCGTCCAAGCTTGATTTGCAGAGTTCAACATTTCGTATAAAACAGTATTGATGATCTGAGGTAAAGCTTGACCTCCATAAGCACTGTCGCATGACAAGGTTGGCCAACCTGCCTCAACATATTTGGCATATGCTTCTTTAAAACCGGAGGGAGTTGTGACAGACCCATCTTGATTTCGAGTGCAACCCATTAAATCCCCAGCTTGATTCGTTGGTTGTAATACTTCGCTAGCAAATTTACTTGCTTCCTCTAAAATTTGGTTAATCACGTCTTGATCAATATCTTCATACGCTTTAAATTTTTTCAGTTCTGATGACACGTTCAATACTTCATGAAGCACAAATTGCATATCTCGAATTGGTGCGTTATAGCTAGGCATGTGGTTTCCTTTATATATTTAATGAATAAAAAGTTCTTCAATTACTTTGTTTGCGATTTCTTTGCTTTGTCGGATTTTCAAAAAACGAGAGTCATGGTGAACGCCTAAGACTACGCTGTAGATTTGGAATAACATTTGTTCAACATTTGTATCTGACTTGAGTTGACCTTCCTCAATCGATTCTTTGATTGCTCGCCGAATGGCGTTTCGCCAAACTTCGACACTATTGAATAACTCTTCTCGAATATGACTTGGGCGATCATCATATTCAATAGCTCCAGAAATAAAAAAACAACCTGGGCTATTTTTATCGCTACTGACATCGATCCAATTTCGAATCATTTTTCGCAGGCGTGGTAATCCTTTTGACATAGATAAGGCTGGCTCAAAAACATCCCTTTCAAACCTTCGGTAATACTCCTTAATCACTTCAATTAATAATTCATCTCTAGACCCGAAGTGAGCGAATACTCCACTTTTACTCATCTCAACCCGCTCGGCTAAATTACCAATAGTGATTCCCTCAAGGCCTTCTTTACCAGCGATCTCGATGGCACCTTGAAGGATGAATGCTTTCGTTACTGCACCCTTGGCATAATCGGCAAGGGTAGATTTTTCTACAGTGACCATTTAAAAATCCTTATATAAAAATAAAACGACCGTTCGTATTTAAGATTACACAAGATTTTCAAATAATGCAATATCTCTAGATTTCTTTAGGGATATTGCTATTACTGATTTTTAATTAGTACGTTGAGGATGGCTTGGACTCTAGTCCAGCTTTCATTTCTTTGAGAATGGTTTGAGAACTACTCGTAATCATGCGTACATCTGAGCTGACGGTGACCATGTCAAAACCCATTTGAACCCTAGCGAGGGCTTGGGGTGATTCGGCATTATGAATGCCTGCAAACTTATTATGTGCTTTTGCTCTGGATAAAATATGTTCAACTGCTTGTGCGGCTTTCTCATCTAAATGATCTAATTTTGGAGTACATCCTAAGGAAAGAGATAAGTCAGCCGGCCCTATATAAATTCCATCGAGTCCTTCAACTTGCAAAATAGCATCTAGGTTATCAATCGCTTTCGCTGTCTCAATCATTGCTAAGCGCAATATCGTTTGATT
>CAISYI010000193.1 GCA_903889595.1 uncultured beta proteobacterium | reverse complement strand
TTAATTTTTCTTCATCAGCCAAGGCATGAAATTCACGCGTAGCAGCTTCCATTTCAGCAATTAATTCATCAGGTATTCCATGATTAATCACGCATAAGAAGCCAAGTTTTTCGCAAACATCTCGCCACTCATGACTTAATTGGTCAAGAGCACCAACATCACCTTTTAAATAAGGTCCCAAATCAATTACAGGAAGTGCCCTTCTTGGCATATCCGCGTCACGAGCGTCCATTGCATGAGAGTTCATTTTTACGTATCTCCGATTTTTTATTTATTTTTTAAAATAACATATCTCGAACAAACTTGTAATAGGGATGTTCTAGCAAAAATACATTTCAGCCAATTTAAGAGATTAGTTTTCCAGGATTTTTTTGATAAATTGTTTTGATGATATCAGCAGTTCGATAGGACAAAGCACCTAACAAGCCTGTTGGGTTATATGCTGAATTGTGCGGAAACACTGAGGAGCCTAGAATAAATAAATTATGTAAGTCCCAACTCTGACAGTGTTTATTCACAACACTGTTGGAAGGATTTGTACCCATGATAGTGCCGCCCGTATTATGCGTCGATTGGTAAACTGCGGCATTCCATGGGGTTACTCTTGGCGCTGGTTTTGTCATCATCGTTGGATTTAAAGACTTTCCAATTTGATCAATTAAGCCTGCCGCAAAAGTAGACAGTCGATGCTCATTGGGTTTGTAATCAAAAGTCATTCTCATAAGGGGGGTGCCAGCCGAATTCTTATAAGTGGAATCTAAGTCAAGATAGTTGTAACGATTGGGCATAACGCTACCATTCGCTGCAATCCTCATTGTCTTTTGATACCAAGTGGCCATTGATTCTTTCCAAGCAGAACCCCAACTTGGAGTACCCGGAGGGGTAGGGTGATACTCTAAAGGACGACCATTAAAAAACCCTCCCCAAATCGTTGCACCACCAATAAAATTTTGTGGTGAACGATCAAAATCCCAGTTCGCATGAAAATCATCCATCACGGTGATGAGACCACCAGCCGACATAAAGGGATTAAAGATCTTATCCTTGAAAAATAAGTTTGCATTGGCGCCTGTTTGATAGGCATAGTTTTTACCAATCAAGCCTTTTTGAGTAACAGGGTCATAGACCGAACCAATTCCTGAGGTAAGCATGAGTTGGGTATTGTTTAAACCAAAGGCAGCCAGGATGACAATTTTTGCAGCCTGAAAGCATTCCTCACCCGTCACAGTATTCAGATAATTGACACCTGTGGCCTGTTTTTTATCTTTACTCATCACCACTTTCGTAACCCAACTATTGGTGCGTAACTCAAAAGTAGGTTGGCGCAGAGCAACAGGAATTACTGTATTGAGAGGCGACCCTTTGGCATTGGATTCACAACCAAATTTTTCACAAAAACCACAATATTGGCATTGACCAAATTGAATACCATCAGGGTTTTTATAAGCTGCTGAGGCGTTTGCTGTTGCAATTGGGAAAGGATGGTAACCCAAATCTTTAGCTGCTTTGGTAAATAAATCACAGGCTAAACTTTGTTTGAGGGGTGGCAGTGGATACTGATTTTTTCTGGGCGCCTCAAAAGGGTTTCCTTCATTTTTTATTTGACCATTGAGATTGCCTGCTACCCCAGAAACGGCAGCGATTTTTTCAAAATGATCATAGTAAGGCTCAAGTTCAGCGTAAGTAATACCCCAATCTTGGATCGTCATATCTTCGGGGATAAATTTTTTCCCATAACGCTCCACATAGTTGGATTTGATTTTAAACTCCATGTCCGTCCAACGCCAAGTCTGACCGTTCCAATGCACACCAGATCCACCCAAACCATCACCGGGAATAAAAGAGCCATATTTGCGCATGGGTAAAGCAGTTTCTGAAATCCCATTTCGAACTGTCCAAGTTTCTTTTTTTAGGTTTTGTGCGAGTCCAGTTCTGGCATGATATTCCAACTCGTCGCGAATATGCGGCACGGAAAAATCGTTTTCCACCGTCCTGGTTGCCCCACGCTCTAGACCTACTACTTTCATCCCCGACTCTGCGAGTTCTTTTGCGAGAATACCCCCACACCAACCCATACCCACAATAACTACATCAACTTCTGGAAAACTCTTGGCCATTTCAAATCCTTTGAATTAACTGATATCAGAAATACTTAAAGTATTTGATACATATTTTTTATTTTTAAATGTTTCAATATTGATCGCGTGGGTTGCAATGACACCTGGAAAGCCGAGCATTCGCCAGCTAGCCTTGTCGGCATTGCCGCCGTAGATTGGATCGCAGAAAAAGCCTTCATTCACGGTTTGGTATAAAAGATCAAAGAAAGTTTTACCAGAAAGGCTGTTTGCAAAGGTAATTTGCCCAGCTTGTAATTTCTTTAAAACATCTTCTTTACTGTTCTTAGGTAACAAATGGAAAGTGTTTTGAAGATTTTTTAAGCAGTATTGATTACATTGTTCAATACCTAGTCTGAATAATTCAGCTGGATTCATTGGTAATTGATACCCCTGAAATGCCGTACCCGTTTGCCAAGGACCATTTAAGTAAAGACGGTCTCCCTTACCCCATCCATCATTGAGAGCTCTATCAATAAAAATATTGACGCCTAGATCACTTCCCTTAGGGCTGTATTGATCAGCCGGAATCATATGATCAACAACTGCTTCAATAAACTCTTGCTCAGCAGGCGTAAAGAATACATATCCTTTGGTGGGAGCTTGAGTGGCCAAAGGTTTAGGCTGGGCAACATTATTTGTTTGTGCCACTGCTGTGAGAGAACTGCCAATTGCAACCGTACTGACAGCTGACTTCAAAAGCGCTCTTCGATTTAATTGAAAACCTGATCCTTCATTAGGGCCTTTTGGCTTTTCCATGATTTGTCTCCATTTTTTATCTTATTTGTAGTTAATTCTAAATCAAATAAAAATCGAAGAGGCCCAAATGAATGTTTAGATTTAAAAAAATCAATGTACCAATAAGTTATCTGAATTTTGGAGTAATTGGTCCCAAAGTGCTTTAGCAGCAAAGGATAGACTTCGATTACGTTTTTTTATTAAATAAATAGGTCTAATGACTTTAGGGTCGAGAAATGGGATAGCGACCAATTCGGGCCGATTAATTAGCGCAATTGCCGATTCACTTACGATACTGATACCCAACCGATTCACCACTAATCCTGCGATTGTATTGAGATGAGAGACTTCAAATCCGCTATCTTGTAAATTAATATTCTTAACCAATGGTTCAAGCTGTTGCCGCACACTACCTGTTTTAGAAGTATAAATAAAGGAGCGATTTCTTAAGTCTTCTAAATGAAGTGCGGTTCGATTAGCAAGTGGATCCGTAATATGGCAGATTAAAAGTAGCCTTTCATTAATAAATAACTCCTTATCGAAATCAATTTCATATTTGAGATGGGCATTAAAACCAAAGTCAACCTCTCCATTGGCAACCATCTCACGGCAGGAGTCTGCAAAGACATCATAGAGTTTCAGCTCAATACCCGGAAATTGCAATCTGAATTCGGCTAGTTGCTTCGGCAACCATGAAGCCGCCAAAGAAGGGGGGGCAGCAATGGACACTTTTCCAGCATTTTTAGAAGCTCTAAACTGAACTTCACTAACGATATTCGCCATCTCATTAGCTATCCGATGAACACCTATGGAAAAAATTTCTCCCTCTGGAGTCAATGAAACATTACGTGTATTGCGATCGAATAGTTTGATTCCCACCTTCTCTTCGAGCCGGCTAATCATTTGGCTGAAGGCAGAGGCAGAAACATGGCATCGTTCAGCGGCAAGGGAAAATCGCTTTGTCTCTTCAAGTGCTAAAAAGGCATCAATTAATCGACCAGAAAGATTCATAAGTAAAACAGCATAATTCATCAAATAAATTAATTTTACATTAACTATACATAAGTTCAAAATTTAAAAATTGGAGAAAATCATTGCAAAATCTTAAACTTACGTATGCAAAGTGCTTTTTAGGTACTGGCCGAGATACGCTTATTCAAACATTGAATGAGATGGTCGAGAGAAATTTGTCTTGCGCAGTCGTCGTCGAACATTTAATAGTTAATGATTTTGAAAAAGTATCTGATGTACCTTTGCAAAATCATTGTTGGGATTACTTATTTGACAATAAGTCACAAGATATCTTGACCAAATGCCTAAATAATAATGTGGTACTTCTTTGTAATTATGGCAACGCTACACCTAAACTGTTCGTAAGAGAAATAATCAAACTTGCTATTTTGCTTGGCTTACCCCAACCTAAAGTTGTGATGGATGATCAAGAGCTATTGTATGAACAAGCTACTGACTCTGAAAGTTTTGACGAGTTAAATAAAGTTTTAAATCAAGGAAATTTAGTCTTTAATTCACAGCTCCAATCTGGATTCGACATTTCTGCGTGTCTTTTATCTGGCACCCAAATCATCCTCACTAAAAATATCTCTTATTCTTCTTTAATAATAGGTGCTGCAATGGCCCATTTTGATTGGAACGAAATGAACCAAAATCAAATTGCTAGTACATCGATCATTGCCTATTTACTGAATTGTGAGCTGCAAGCAAATCATTTATTAGATGATTCTGAATATGCGTCATCGCAATCGTTTCGATTATCTACCGCTGAAATTTTTGATGACGGTAGTTGCATGATTTCTAAACCAGAATCTGAAAAGGTCGGATTCAATGCTTTCATTGTTAAAAAGTTATATGAGATTGAGGATCCTAGTAACTTTATCAGCCCAGATATCGTTGCTAATCTCGGCAAGTTAGTGGTTGAAGATCTGGGTAAAAATCAAGTTATGCTCAGAGGTGTTACGGCTAGTCAATTGAGCAGCTCCTCAGAATCGGATGTATAGGTAAGCCTACAAACTCTCAAAAAAATTAGTAGATCAAATACATTTTTGGGAATAGATTCAGTTATTATTGTAAAAAATAGATAAATAACTGGGGACAAAAATGAAAGTAAATGATTTTAAGCATCGTTTATGGGGAAAACCTTTTGGCATTTTCAGTGCCATGATTTGCATGATGACATTCTTACCAAATGTAT
>CAISYI010000192.1 GCA_903889595.1 uncultured beta proteobacterium | reverse complement strand
TCGCGTGATGAGGCTTTAGAGAAAATTAAAGAATCAAAACATCTGCAAGCTAAATTAATTTTACAGGCTCAATTTCTAGTAGAAGATCGACATTCTAGCGCCGCCTTAAAAATTATTAAACAATTACAGGAAAAAGGCGCACGTCAATTTCTTGTTCAAAGCATTGCGATGCGAGCACATCAAATTTCAAAAAACTGGTTAGAAGTGATTCGCTTGGCAAATAATTTAAAAAAGCGTAATTATTTAAGTCCTCTATTGGCTGACGCAAGAATGTTAGAGGCTTTAAATCAGCTATTAAATAATAAACAATATACGAGTCAAGATTTAGTAAAACAGTGGCAGGAGTTATCAACCATTGATCAACAAAACCCAGCCTTAATGAGGTTATTCATTAAGGGTTTTATTCAACTAAATGACTCTGTAAACGCTAAAAAAATATTTGATTTTGGCTTTGCAATTAAAGTTTTTCCAGAGTTGGTTTTGTTAGTGCCAAGTTATACCAAAATAAATGGTGTTTTAAGGAATGAATCAATGCTGATGGTTGAAAAATTGTTGAAGCAAGATATGGCAAACCATTATCTGCAATTTGCAATGGGCGAGTTATGTTATTTACAACAGTTGTGGGGTAAAGCAATCGCCTGTTACGAATCGGTAATTAGTTCCCCTCAAGTGAAAAATGATTTGAAGGAGCAATCCCACTTCAGGTTATTTTCTATTTATGAGACAAATGAAAATGCACAGCAAAGTGCTGTGCATCAGAAAATATTGACAAAACTACTCAGTAATAAAATTCATTACGAGTAGTTTTGTCTATTTATTTAACGCGGACGAAAAGCAGATGGTTTGCTAAAAGTCTTAGCAGCTGGTTTATCTCTATTGAAGCCACCTTCTTTAGCTTTTGAACCAGTGTAGCGTTGTTCTGCTGCATTACCTGAAGATACCGGCTTTTTTCTAGCTGGCTCACCAAACGGTTTAGCACTAGTTCGTGGAGCTGAATCAGGCTTACCAAATGATTTAGTTTCACTTCTTCTACCTTTGCCGTACTTGTCGCCACTCGCACCTTCAGATGGAGCAAAAGTTCTCTTAGCACCTTCAGATGGGGCGAAAGTTCTTTTTTCACCTTCAGAGGGAGTAAAGGTTCTTTTCTCACCAGTGTAACTAGAGTTTGAAGAGCCTTCAAAAGAAGATCGGTTTGGTCCACCACGACGCGCATTGCCGCCACCATTACCACCGCCATAACCACCACTGCGCTCAGATGAACGGCCACCTCCACCAGATCGACCGCCACCAGATCTTCCTCCAGGGCGTCCTGAACTAGATTGTTCAGGCTTTTTCTGAGGCTCTAGGCCTGGAATCACTGAAGCTGGTAAAGGCTGTTGAGTAAAGCGTTCGATTGCACGAATTTTAATTCTTTCACTATGTTGAGCAATCGTAATTGCTACACCACTTCTACCCGCACGACCTGTTCTTCCGATACGGTGTGTGTAATCTTCAGGTTTCATGGGTAAGCCAAAGTTAATAACGTGACTAATTGTTGGCACGTCAATACCTCTTGCTGCTACGTCAGTTGCGACTAAAATTTTCGTAACACCTTTACGTAATGAATCTAAACGACGATTACGAACAGCTTGGGGCATTGCACCATGTAATGCACTCGCAGCGTAGCCATCAACTCGTAAGTTCTCGGCAATATCTTCACTCTCAATTTGAGTACTGGCAAAAATAACTGCTTGGTCTAAACTTGGATCGGACAACCAATGACGTAAGATTTTATGTTTATGTGAAACACTGTCAGCCCAGTGCATTGTTTGAGTAATATTAGAATGCACATCACCTGCATGAGCTAATTCGATACGAGTTGGATTATTCACGAGTTCTGCAGCTAATTCCATAATTCTAGGGGCAAAAGTTGCTGAGAACATCAGTGTTTGCTGGAGCGTTTCACAACGACGATGAATGTTTTCTAAATCCTCTGCAAAACCTAAATCCAACATACGATCTGCTTCATCAACGACTAAAGCTTGCACTTTATCTAAGCGGATTGCACGGCTATCATTTAAGTCTAGCAAGCGACCAGGCGTTGCTACAACGATTTGCGCACCTTTAATTTGTGCGATTTGTTTACCGTAAGGCATACCACCCATGATGGTCGCAATTCTAATTCCACGACAGAATTTGACTAAATCAATTGCATCAGCTGCTACCTGCTGAGCTAATTCTCTGGTTGGGCAAAGTACTAAATAAGTTGGTTCTGCACGGCCAGGTATTGGTTTGTTATTTGGGTTGGCTTCGATTAGTTTTTGTAAAAGCGGTAATAAGAATGCTGCAGTCTTACCACTTCCGGTTTGACTACTTACCATTAAGTCACCACCATCCATTGCGGCTGGGAAAACTTGTTCTTGTACAGGGGTCGTTGCTGTAAAGCCTAAAGCTTCAACGGCTTCAAGCAAAGGGGCTGCTAAGTTTAATTCTTTAAAAGTTAAAGACATATTTATACACACCCGATTAAGAGTGTCTCCAATGTTGGCGCCATGCTGCTTGAGCAAGTTATAGACGCACTAGGTCAAAAGGCATCGACCATCAACATTAGGAGTAGGCGCTAATACTAAATAAATAGTTATTGCTCAGTGAAATCGATATATGGGATTTCGGGGCGACTACGTCTTCAAGACTAACCTAAAATATTATCTAGGTGTTTTTGTCAGCACTGCTGGGGACGATGAAATATACAACAGTGCGTATTATTGCACGATACATTAGGGTTTGTCCTAATTATTTTCATAAATAACTTAAAAGACAGTATTTCAAAGAATCTTAAGCAGTTTTTTTATTCTGTTACCGTAAGGTGGATGAGCCATTTTGGTTCCTCCAAGCGATTTGATTCCTAGAAAACTTCTCATCTCCATCACTGGTTTTAAATGACTAAATGTATCAAAGCCAAATTTACCGTGGTAAGAACCCATACCGCTAGCACCTACTCCACCGAAAGGTAGGTAATGTGAACTGTAGTGCAGTAAGGTATCGTTCAGAGTTACACCACCTGATTTTGTTTGATTAAAAAGTTGAGAAATATTGGCTGAGGATTTGCCAAAATAGTAAATGCAAAGAGGGCTTGGCCTTTTATTGATAAAGTCATAGGCATCTTGAATCTTGTCGTACCCCAAAATGGGTAAAATAGGGCCAAAAATTTCTTCCTGCATTACTGCTGATTGACTCGTAGGCTTTATAACAAGTGTTGGCACAAATGGCGAGTGATGTATTTCACTTTCTAAACCTAGTGGAATCGTTTGACAACCTTTGTCAATTGCATCTTGAAGCAAAAACTTCCATCTAGTTAATTGAGCTTGATCAACGGGGTGCGTTAAACCTTCATCTGTAGGATACATTTTTAGAAAACTTTTTTGTAATTCAGTAATACACTTATCAAGTAATTGATGAGGAACTAAAAGGTAGTCGGGGGCAATACAAGTTTGACCTGCATTAAATAATTTGCCATAAATAATTCTTGTGCAGGCGTCAGCTAGGTTTGCAGATGAATCAATAATGGCAGGAGATTTTCCACCCAACTCAAGAGTTACTGGGGTCAAATTTTCTGCAGCAGCTTTTGCGACTAATTGACCAGTACTCGTGCTACCTGTGAATAATAAATGGTGAAAAGGTAATTCTGAAAAATTCCTTGAAACATCAGCTCCTCCAGTAATCACTGTCAATTCAGCAGGGTTAAAGTATTGTTGAACTAGGGTCGCGAGATATCCGGAAGTGCGGGCTGAACGTTCTGAAGGTTTTAACCAGACTCGGTTACCAGCTGCAAAAGCAGTGATAACTGGAATCAGAGCTAGAGCCAAGGGATAGTTCCATGGACTCATAATTCCAACAATACCTTTTGGTTGTGGAACAATATATGACTTACTGGGGCTTAAATAGGCTGCGGTAGGCACTTTACGCTTAGACGCCCAATTACTTAGGTTCTTTAAATTAAACCTTGCTGAACTTCGAATCATTGAAATTTCTGCTAATTGCGTTTCAATGTTGTTACGAAAATGAAAATCAGCTTGAATCACTTTACAGAGATTTTCCTCATTTTCATTTAACATAGTCAATAGACGACTAATTCTATCTTTTCGAACAGAAATAGATGGACAAGGATCTTGAAGGTAGGCTTGACTTGCTAAGTCAAAATCATATAAAAATGGGTTCATAAATACGTGAGAAGGTGAAATGATTAATTCAAATGATTTAGATGATAAGTTACAAATTGCAACATTAGGCGGCGGTTGTTTTTGGTGTTTGGAGGCAGTTTATCAGGACCTCAAAGGCGTTCATCAAGTCATTTCTGGATATGCCGGTGGTCATGTTGAGTTTCCTGATTATGAGTCTGTTTGTGATGAGGTTACGGGACATGCTGAAGTCGTGCAAATTCATTTTAATCCTGATGTAGTTACATATCGTCAAATTTTAGAAGTGTTTTTTGTGATTCATGATCCTACGACCCTAAATCGTCAGGGAAATGATGCTGGAACACAGTATAGATCAGTCATTTATTGTGAAGATGAAGATCAAATTAATTGTGCGCTAGATATAATTAAAGAGCTCACCGACCAAAAGACTTACGCGGATTCAATTGTTACAGAAATTATGATGGCCCCGACTTTTTATCCAGCAGAGGCTTATCATCAAAACTATTTTAGACAGCATCCTGGACAGGGCTATTGCGCTTATGTAGTCGCTCCAAAACTACAAAAATTTCAAAAGACCTTTAAAGAATTCTCCCTGTCGAGCTCGTCTTAAGTAAAAAAATTAAGGAGCAAGGCGACTAATTTCCCATTGGCTGCCTTGCTTTGTGTAGGCAATCCGATCGTGAAGTCTTGACGGTCTACCCTGCCAAAACTCAATTTTGTGGGGAACAACCATATAACCGCCCCAATGCTCAGGCCTTGGGGGATTGTCGCCAAACTTTTCAAGGTAAAACTTTTCTTGATTTTCTAGATACTCACGGTCGGGAACCCGCTCGCTCTGACTAGATGCCCAAGCGCCAATGCGGGAGGCTAGGGGACGGGAATAATAATACGTGTCACTCATTTCGGCAGGTACTTTTTGTACTTTGCCATCAACTCGAACTTGTCTTTCTAGTTCGTGCCAAAAAAATAAAAGAGCAACATGCGGATTATTTTTCATTTCGTTTGCTTTTTGACTCAAATAATTTGTATAGAACACAAATTGGTCGTTTTCTAAGCCTTTTAAAAGCACTGTTCTTAAGCTCGGCGCTCCTTCGGGGTTCACGGTAGCAAGACTCATTGCATGCGGTTCTGGACATTGTGCTTTACTCGCTTGATCAAACCAAAGCCTAAATTGTTCGAAAGGATTATCTAAGGCATCTTTTTCAGATAAACTGCCCTTGGAGTAGGTTTTTCTTAAATCTGCTAAATTGTTCATCTTTTTATTGATCCGAATTGAAAATAATTAATACTGAATACAATGAATGATACAACTGAAATCACTGTTGAGCGTAGGTTAGGTGGTGTAGCTAGACTCTACGGAGTTGATGGTTACGAATCCTTGCAAAACGCTCATGTCGTTGTAATTGGTCTCGGTGGTGTAGGGTCTTGGGCTGCTGAGGCTCTCGTTCGAAGTGCTGTGGGGAAGATTACTTTAATTGACTTTGACCATATCTCAATCAGTAATACCAACCGTCAATTACACGCAATGGATGGTGAGTTTGGGAAGTCCAAAGTAGAAGCGATGAGAGAGCGCTTACAACTCATCAATCCCGATTTGATTGTGGATATGATTGACGATTTTCTCAAGCCTGAAAATATTGAAACATATATTCCCCCTGAGAGTTTTGTATTAGATGCAACTGACGATTTAAAAACAAAAATTAGTCTTGCTGTATGGTGTAAATATCATCACATTCCTTTTGTGATGGCTGGTGCAGCAGGTGGTAAGTCAGACCCAACGACCATTCAAATAGCGGATCTTTCACAGTCTACTCAAGACCCATTACTCTCTAAGATTCGTGCTCTACTTAGACAAAAACACGGCTTTGAAAAAAATCCAAAGAAAAAAATGAAGGTATCTGTGGTCTATTCAAGCGAGCCAAGAAAAGGTGTCGCAAACGGAGGTCTAGCTTGTAATGGTTACGGCTCTGGAGTAACGGTAACGGCTAGTTTTGGCATGATTTGCGCTTCTTATATTATTGCCAAAATCATCGAATCAAAGAAAACGGTCTAATATTTTCTTGCTTTGTTTATCAAGAGTTTTTCTGTTTTTTAATAAATATTGAATACCATCTGCATCAGTAATTAAAAGGGCAACATCAGAGATTCTGCGAATGTCCTGTTCGCTCTTTAATTTGAGTCTTGTAGGTCCTCTATCCGTTTGAATATCCCACATGGTTGGCAGAGAAAATGTATTAATTCCTGTGATTCGCTGAAGGACAGGAATAAATTCTATTTGAGCCAGTGTTTCATTGACGATATTTTGCTCATACGGAGTTAAGTCATCCATTTTTTCGAACCAAACTAATTCATGTCCATCGGAATCCACGATAGAAAAACCATTCTCAGGGTCAGAAATTGGAAACGCTCGTGTAATACGAATATTCTCAAATACATTACCTTGAGAATCCTCAGCTTTGACGGTGCCATTCTTGTTTTTGCTTATTGTATAACCTTGCATAATTAAATGGACTCCGCAATTTCGGCAGCATGTCTAGCTTGAGCCTGATAAAGTTGATAGTAAGTTCCTTGAGCCAACATTAATTCATCATGGTTGCCAATTTCAACAATTTCACCCTTATCTAAAACAATCAGTCGATCTGCTTTTCTTAAAGTGGATAACCTATGTGCAATTGCTAGGGTAGTTCTACCTTGTACTAAATTATCTAATGCTTTTTGAATTTCTTTTTCTGTAGTTGTATCCACTGAGGATGTGGCCTCATCTAGTATTAAGATCCGAGGATTGATTAATAAAGCGCGAGCGATAGAAATTCTTTGTCGTTCTCCACCGGAAAGGGATTGCCCTCGTTCGCCGACTAATGAGTCATAACCTAAAGGTAATCGCAAAATAAAATCATGGGCATTGGCAGCCTTGGCTGCTTGGACGATTTCGGTGCGAGTGGCATTAGGTTTACCATATGCAATATTTTCAGCAATAGTACCGAAAAATAAAAACGGCTCCTGTAAGACCATCCCGAATTGTTTTCTCAGTTCGTCGATTGCAATTGACCTCACATCAACACCATCGATTTTTACTGAACCTTCACTCACATCATAAAAACGACAAATAAGATTCACTAGGGTACTTTTACCAGAACCGCTATGTCCGACTAATCCAATCATTTCACCTGGTTGAATATCTAAATTGATATTTTTGGTTACTGCACGATTGCCATAACGAAAGCCAACATTGCGTAACTCAATCTTCCCTTGAACTGGCTGGTTCATCGGCTGAGGTTGAACCGGTTCGGGAACACTTGATACATGATCCAAAATATCAAAAACTCTCTTAGCTCCAGCTGCAGCCTTTTGGGTGTGAGAAACAATCCGACTCATCGAGTCCATTCGACTGTAAAAACGGGCTATATAAGCTAAAAACGCAGTTAAAACGCCCACGGAAATTTTTTCATTGGCGACTTGATAAATCCCAAATCCCCAAACAACAAGTAAACCCACTTCTGTCAGCAAAGTAACTGTTGGGGCAAATGCAGCCCAAATTCTATTTACCTGATCATTCACCTCTAAATTACGTTGATTGGCTTGAATAAAACGTTGATTCTCACGGTCTTCTTGGGCAAAAGCTTTCACAACTCGAATACCAGGGATGGTATCAGATAGGACATTATTGACCTCTGACCAATTCCGGTCTACTTTTTCAAATCCAAATCGCAGTTTGTCTCTCACGTAATGAATCATCCACGCAATAAAGGGTAGTGGCATTAAAGTGACCAATGCTAATAACGGATCAATGCTAATTAATATGCAGGCAGTCATAATAAGCATCAATAAATCGGTTGCGAAATCCAATAAATGCAACGAGAGGAAAATGCAAATTCGATCGGTTTCAGCACCAATTCGAGACATCAAGTCACCGGTTCTTTTTGAACCAAAATATTCTAAAGACAAGCGAATCATATGATTAAACGTTTTGGTGCGAAGCTCCATACCAATTCGTTCACTAACCAAGGCAAGAATATAAGTTTTCCACCAACCTAGACCCCACGCCATTAAGGCGGCTAGTAAAAGACCGCCCAAATACATGGCTGCCAAATCAAAATTCATCACCTTATTTGCTTGAAAAGGAATCAATACCTCATCCATTAATGGCATAGTGATATATGGAGGGATTAAAGTCGCTCCAGTTGACAGGATTGTTAGAAAAAAACCAAGGATGAGTTGAGATTGATAAGGTTTGGCAAAACGCCACAACTTAAAAAGAGTCCAAGTTGATGGTGGGATTTCGTTTTCAGGGTCGCAGACCAAGCATTGTTCTTGATTCGGAAGAAGTGGGGTCTGACAATAAGGGCAGCTAACCTCATTTCCGAGGGTTAATGCGGTGGACTCAGTACTTTTAGTACGATTTTGAAATTGCTCTTTAAATTGGTTTACTGCTAAATTAAGGGATAAAGTATGGTGCCATGATTCAATTTCTTGTTCAAACTCTAAGAGCTTAATATGACCAATACCAGCATGATCATACTGTTGGAAATAAGCCTCGGAGCCAAAAGACCATTCACCTATCGTTTTTCCAGCACTGGAAATTTGTAAAATCTTAAACTGTTCATGTCGAATATCTGACAGCAAAATTAAAAGTGATTTTTCAAAGAAGAGTTGCTTATTTAAGTCTACTTCTAAGGTGTGTAATAAGGTGAATGATGAGTCCCATAATTGTTCAGAATGAACAATGTTTTTCCACTTCGATGGTAATGGAAAGTTGGAGGGGTAATTATTTAGATTCGAATCCATCAGAAAAGTATAGTGGACAGAATTGAAATTTGTAATAAATCTTGTAATTCAATTTTGGGTATTAAAAGAGCTTTTACCAATTTGCTTCAAAGTAATGTCAACTTTTAGTGAACAACAGAGTTATATACTTATAAAATACACATTAAGAGTTTTTTAATAATTTATTAAATTTAATGAATCTCAGCCTCCATAAAATTAGAAAAACATAAATGCCACAACTACTTGATAAGAAAATAGAAATTTTACAAATTAAGCATATTCGTGGTCCAAATATGTGGTGTTGGGTAGAAGTGCTAGAGGCTTGGATTGATATTGGAGAGTTAGAAGACTATCCATCCGATAAGATTCCGGGTTTTTATGAGCGGTTAGTGAACAAGTTACCTAGCCTAGTTGAGCATCGTTGTAGCTATGAAGAGCGTGGTGGATTTTTAAAAAGAGTCGAGGAAGGTACTTGGCCAGTTCATATTATGGAACATCTCACCCTCGAGTTACAGGGATTAGCTGGATTTGCAGGTGGTTTCGGACGAGCTCGAGAAACGACCAATAGAGGGATTTATAAGCTAATTGTGGCAAGCCCTCACGAACAAGTTACTCGCAAAGCAATTGAATATGCGAGGCAGTTGCTACTATCCTTAATTCAGGATCAACCATTCGACTTAGAACCTTGTATTGAGGATTTAAGAGAACTTATTGATGACTTATGTTTAGGACCCAGTACAAGAGAGATTGTTAATGCGGGTGTAAAACAGTCGATACCTTCTATACGTTTATCGAGTGGAAATTTGGTTCAACTCGGTTACGGAGCTCTTCAAAAACGTATTTGGACAGCTGAAACTGCTGAAACTGGAGCAATCGCTGAAACTATTTCAAGAGATAAAGATTTAACCAAATCTTTACTATCGACAGTCGGCGTCCCAACCCCAGCGGGTGAACTGGTTAACAATCCTGAACATGCCTGGGAAGTTGCCCAGTCGATTGGACTACCAGTAGTAGTTAAGCCACAAGATGGCAATCACGGTCGTGGAGTTTTTACGAATCTGCAAACTGAGCAAGAAATTACTGCAGCCTATAAGGTAGCTGTTGAGGAAGGAAGTGGCGTATTAGTTGAAAAGTTTATCGAGGGAGATGAACATCGATTATTGGTGGTTGGCGATCATTTAGTAGCTGCTGCAAAAGGTGAAGAATGTAAAGTAATTGGCGATGGCTCGCATACAATTTTAGAATTGATCGATCGCCAAATTAATTCTGATCCTAGAAGAGGCTCTTCTGAGGACTTTCCTTTAAATCCAGTTAGGATTGACTCAATTGCCCATTTGGAGTTACAAAGTCAAGGTTTTGAGCCGGAAAGTATTCCACCTCAAGGCCGTGCAGTTCTGATTCAGAGAAACGGTAATGTGGCTTTTGATGTGACAGATTTAGTTCATCCCTCAGTGGCTAAAAAAGTGGTTTTAGCTGCTAAAGTGGTTGGCTTGGATATTGCTGGCGTTGATTTGGTTGCCAAAGATATCTCTAAGCCGATGGAGGAGCAAGGTGCTGCTATTGTTGAGGTTAATGCAGGACCTGGGTTGTTGATGCATATTAAGCCGGCTAAAGGCAAACCCCGTGAAGTGGGACGCGCCATTATTGAACACTTGTTCCCTAATAATAGTGTTGGCAGAATACCCGTGATTGGTGTGAGTGGTTCTTCTAGTGCTAGAGAGGTTGCTCATCTGTGCGCTTATTTATTAAAACTTGCAAACCACTATGTCGGCCTTTCATCAGAAAAAGGACTTTACTTTAACCAACACCCTGTCCAACGAATGAATTCTTCAGAGTGGGATAGTGGTCGAAGAACTCTCATGAATCCTATGGTAACTGCTGCTGTGATTCAAGCTACACCAAAAGGAATTATCAATGAAGGTTTACCCTATGACTTGTGTCAAGTAGGGGTTATCACGTCAGTAGATTTACAACAAACTTTTCCAGAAGATTCGATAGTTGAAGAACGGCAATTGTTTTCAGTCCACCGAACACAAATTGATGCCCTAATTCCAGAAAAAGGGATTGCTGTTTTAAACGCAGATGAAGAAATTTCCTCTGAAATTGCTGAAATAAATCCTGGTAAAGAAATCATATTTTTTACTTTAAATCATCAGAATCCAATAATAGAAAAACATCTTTCTGAGGATAAAAGAGCAATCGTAGCTAATACAGAAGTAATTCACCTCTACACAGGACAAAAAATCTTTTATACGATGCCGTTGACTGATGTGGCTTACTTTCAAGCTAATAAGTCTAATAAGAACTTACTAGAAATTGTTAGTGCAATCGCAACCTTATGGGCAATCGAAATTCCTCTAGAAACGGTTGAGGCAGGTCTTGAGGCATATTCACCAGAATCATTGGAGGTTTAAGTGGAAATTCAACGTATTAGAGCGCTTAGAGGTCCTAATTTATGGAGTCGCCATACTGCTATTGAGGCGATTGTGCATTGCGATGACCAAGAGCAAGTCATTGAGAATTTAGCGGACTTTGAAATTGAATTAAGAACATTATTCCCTCAATTACGGTTAATGCGAGTTAACCAAATGGATGAATTGATTTCGATGGCTTTGGTGTTGGAGCACGTCGTTTTAGGCTTACAAGCTCAGGCAGGTTGTCCAGTAACCTTTAGTCGAACAGTTAAAACAAAGGAAACCGGCGTCTTTCAAGTCGTTGTGGAATATAGCGAAGAGTCCGTTGGAAGAATGGCTTTTAATTTTGGTGTAGATTTAATTAAAGCGGCAGTAAATAAGCAATCTTTTGATTTGGAAGCTGCCTTAAAGGAACTAAGTGCATTAGATGAAGATATTCGTCTTGGACCCAGTACCGGTTCAATAGTGCAATCTGCGGTTGAAAGAAACATTCCCTATCGAAGATTAACGGAAGGTAGCTTGGTTCAATTTGGTTGGGGTAGTAAGCAAAAACGAATTCAAGCTGCAGAAACCAGTCAAACTAGCGCGATTGCTGAGGCGATTGCCCAGGATAAAGAATTAACAAAAGATTTGCTCCATGCCGCGGGAGTGGCTGTGCCAATGGGTAAAGTGGTTGATAATGCCGAAGATGCAGTTCAGGTTGCTCATGACTTGGGTAAGTTGGGTAATACGGTCGTGATTAAACCCCGTGATGGAAATCAAGGTAAAGGTGTTGCAGTCAATATTCAATCAGAGACACAGGTTAGGGAAGCTTTTGAGGTTGCTCAGCATTATGGCTCAAAAATTATTGTTGAGCGTTATATGCCAGGTCAGGATTTTCGAATGTTAGTGGTCGGAGATAAACTGATTGCTGCTGCAAGACGTGATCCACCAAATGTCAATGGAGATGGAATATCTACTATTCAGCAGTTAGTCGATAAGGTGAATCTTGATCCACTTAGAGGCGATGGTCATGCAACGCCTTTAACTAAAATTCGTTTAGATGATATTGCGATTGCAACTTTAGCTAAACAAAATTACAACGTCGACTCTATCCCAAGAATAGGTGAGCGAATTGTTTTACGAAACAATGCTAACCTCAGTACTGGTGGTACTGCAACAGACGTTACAGATGATGTACATCCTGATTTAGCAGCGAGTGCGGTGACTGCGGCCAAGATGGTAGGTCTTGATATATGTGGTGTTGATGTAGTCTGTGAGGCCGTCTATAAGTCCCTAGAGGAGCAAGGTGGTGGTGTTGTAGAGGTGAATGCTGCCCCAGGCTTGCGGATGCATTTGAATCCTTCCTATGGAAAAGCTCAGCCGGTAGGCGAAGCCATTATTTCTTTACTCTTTCCAAAAGGTGACAATGGCAGAATTCCAACCGTTGCCGTTTCAGGTACTAATGGAAAAACGACCACAGTACGTTTGATTACGCATTTAATTCGTGGGACAGGCAAACGTGTTGGTTTCACTTCAACTGATGGGATTTATGTTGAAAATGAACGTATCGATACCGGCGACTGTAGTGGACCGAAAAGTGCGAGAAATATTTTGATGCATCCTGAAGTGGATGCCGCAGTATTTGAAACAGCAAGAGGCGGAATTCTTCGAGAAGGTTTAGGTTTTGATATGTGTGATGTTGCAGTTATCACTAATCTAGGAGAGGGTGATCATCTTGGAATGGGTTACATTGATACTGTTGACGAGCTAGCTCAAGTCAAAGGTGTCATTGTAAGAAATGTTCCAACAACGGGTATGGCAGTGCTCAATGCGGCAGACCCTGCAGTTGCTAAGATGTCTCGTAATTGTAGAGGACAGGTTACTTTTTTCGGATTGAATGGCCATCATCCAATCATCTCTTCTCATAGAGCTCAAGGTAAAAGAGCAATTTTTAGACATCAAGATAATTTACATGCAGTAATCGGTAATCAAGTTATACGAAAAATCTCCTTAGCAAATATTCCTTTAACTGAAGCAGGTCAAATTGGTTTTCAGGTTGAAAATGTGATGGCTTCTATTGCTGCAGCATGGGCTCTAGATATTCCATGGGAGACAATTGAGATTGGTTTAAATAGTTTTGTCAGTGATGTTCAAACCGCACCGGGTAGATTTAATCTATTCAAATTTAAGGGTGCTACTGTTATTGCTGATTATGGGCATAATCCCGATGCAATAAGGGCCTTAGTGGATGCTACGAATTCTATTTCCGCTAAACGTCGATTTGTTGTGATTAGCGGTGCTGGTGATCGGCGTGATGACGATATTCGAGCTCAAACAAAAATTCTTGGTGAAGCCTTTGACTCAGTGATTCTTTATGAAGATCAATGTCAGAGAGGGCGAGCTGATGGGGAAGTTATTTCTCTTCTGAGAGAAGGTTTAGTGGGTGCAAGTAAAACCAAATCAATTGAAGAGATTCGCGGAGAGTTTTTAGCAATCGATACAGCATTAAATCAACTGCAAAAGGATGATTTATGTTTGATCTTGATTGACCAAGTGGAAGAGTCCCTACAATATTTAGGACAAGTGACGCAAAAAAACCACTAAATTGAAGTCAATATCAAATTATTTTTAGTCGCAACAAAAATAATTTTTACTGATTTCAAAGAAGAAAGAACGAAACGTCCAAATCAGTTTTGTTGAATAAATTAGATTTAATAAAGTACGGGCTATGCAAATAGTCCGTATTTTTTTATCCTCCCAATGTCAATTCTGACTTTTAAAGGAGGTGGTAAGTGTCAATTAATGAAACCCTAAAAACTTTGGATGAGATTCCTGAAAGCACATCACAACATACTCTAAAACGGCATCTTAAAGCACGCCATATTCGGCTAATGGCACTCGGTTCAACCATTGGCGTCGGACTTTTTTTAGGTTCTGGATCCGCCATTTCTTATGCAGGACCTTCCATTTTGTTGGGCTATATCTTAGCTGGATTAGTTGCATTTGTTGTATTGAGAGCTTTAGGAGAAATGGCGGTGCATCAACCTGTCGCAGGGTCGTTTGCACAATATGCTAATGAATATGTGAGTCCATTAATGGGCTACATGGTAGGTTGGAGTTATTGGTTTTATTGGATGATTGTAGGGATTGCTGAGGTAACAGCTGTAGGTATCTATATGGGTGTCTGGTTCCCGGAATATCCTCAATGGATATGGGCAATTAGTGCCCTTATGATGATGGGATTGCTCAATTTTGTAGCAGTCAAACTTTTTGGAGAAATTGAATTTTGGTTTGCATTGATTAAAGTGCTTGCAATTATAGTGATGATTGCTATCGGATTTTCAGTTATTCTGTTTGGCTTTACCAATAATGGTGTTCCAGTAGGATTTGACAACCTATGGAAACACGGAGGTTTTTTTCCAATGGGCTTGGAAGGTTTTTTAATTTCAATTCAACTGGCGATGTTTGCTTATATTGGTATTGAAATGATTGGTCTTTCTGCTGGAGAAACGCAATCACCAGAAAAAACAATTCCAATTGCTATTAATTCATTGATTATTCGTATCATCATTTTTTACGTTGGGGCACTATTGGTAATCTTAGCGATTTATCCATGGAATGAAATATCTAGTCAAGGCGGCAGTCCCTTTGTTGCTATGTTTGAGCGCTTAGGATTGAGAGAAGCTGCTGGCGTTGTAAATTTTGTTGTCATCACAGCGGCTTTATCTTCCTGCAATGCCGGAATTTTTAGTGGTGGTCGATTATTACTTAGTCTTTCAAAAAATGGCTATGCCCCGCAGTTTTTACAAAAGATTTCTATCTCAGGAGTGCCAAAGTCGGCAGTCTTATTAACGGTGATACTTTCTGCGATTGGAACTTTGTTAAATTATTTTGTACCTGAAAAAGCATTTATCTATTTAACCTCAGCGCTCACTCTGGTAGGTTTAAGCGTATGGATTGCTATTTTGTATACACAAATATGTTTTAGAAAAAAACTAATGGATTCTGAAGTTGAAAGCTTAAACTTCAAATGTAAGTTCTGGCCTTATTCTAGTTATATTGCAGCGATATTTATTTTACTGGTGATTGGCCTCATATCGTTTTA
This sequence comes from uncultured beta proteobacterium, assembly GCA_903889595.1. Lineage (GTDB taxonomy): Bacteria > Pseudomonadota > Gammaproteobacteria > Burkholderiales > Burkholderiaceae > Polynucleobacter. The sequence goes on along the minus strand of CAISYI010000192.1, from coordinate 12,610 downwards.
CGAAGAAACTCGCATCGGCTTATACGTTGGTAGCACAATTTATATAACCTTAATTCTTTTTTATTATTTATTTGGATTCCATCGACGAAAAGCGGTTAAGTAATTTTAGGGAAGTATCAGCGAATTTGAAACTTCCGTGCAGGAAATTCAATTCGTTGATACAGGAAATGGGCTGCAATCCAACTTGAAATCATGATTATCACCATCATCAATATTGCTAATTTAGAGTTGTGTAGATCGAGAAGGAAATACAAAGTATTTCCAAGTAGGATGAATGAAAAATGAAGTAGGAAAGCACAATAAGATCTTTGGCTAATCCATACTAAGTACTTTGCCCATTTAATAGACGATTGTTTATAGGGCTTTTTGCCTCGCCAAACTAGTAATGACGCGATAGCGTATGCAAGTACATTTTTAATACTTAAATCAAACAATACCGAAGAAAAAATAATGACGCCAAAGGCAATGAATAAAATTTTTGCAATGATTTGGGTGGGTTTATGTAAATCGTCGTCCCATAAAAAAGCAATCATACCAAGGCCATAAATACCAATAAAGTAGATGAAATAGTCTTCAAACTCAACTTTTTGACTAAAGTAAGTAAATGCTGCAAGCATAAAGACACTAAGCAAGAGGATGGACCACTTATATGATTTCAAGAGAAAGAAGATAATTGCAAAAAAGACATAAAGTTGCCAATCTATAGATACATACCATACGCCCAAAGAAATGGATTCAAATCCAAGTATCTGTTGAAGTAATAGTAAGTGACTTAATATTTGCCAAATTGTTTCTGGTTGGCCCATATACAGCTGATAATTAAAATAGCGTGCAATTGAGGCGCATAGGATAGTGATGAGTAACGCGGTAAAGTAAGATGGCACTAGTCTTAAATAACGATTAAAAATCGTAATGAAAAGACCTCTACTAGAGACTTGAGTAGATATATTTTTAATGGCTAAATAGCCTCCCATAACTAGGAAAATTTGTACAGCAAATCGTCCATAATTCCCTAACCATTCAAAAAAAACGGGCCATAATTCACGAGCAGAATAAGAGATTTCACCATAATTACTCAAATGATGAAGAATGATGATTTGAACGGTAATGGATTTTAATAAATCAATTGTGAAAAAATGATTTTTTAAATTAGTGGGGGAGTGAACCATTATCTTTGCAAAATGGTGGGTTAATTAAAGTTGTCTGCACTTTAACATATCTAATTCACAAGCAGTTTTTAAAATTGCTTGTGAAAAAGGATATTAACATCTCAACTTTTTAAATGATACTCTTGCACCAGAGCTACTTCGTTTTTAGACCCCAAGATTACTGAAACGCGTTCATGCAAATGGCTTGGTTGTATTGTTAGAATCGGCTTAGTACCGTTAATGCTCAGACCACCCGCTTGCTCTACCAAAAAGCTCATTGGATTTGCTTCGTAGAGTAATCTTAGTTTACCTGGTTTATTTGGATCTCTTTTGTCCCATGGGTACATGAAGATACCCCCGCGCGTCAAGACTCGATGGACATCTGCAACCATAGATGCAATCCATCGCATATTGAAGTCTTTATTTCTGGGGCCTTCTTTACCTGATAAGCATTCATCAACGTAGCGTTTCACAGGAGTATCCCAATGACGCATATTGGACATATTGATAGAAAACTCTTTTGTATCCTCAGGAATCAAAACATTTGACTTTGTCAAAATAAAGCTTCTGCTACTCGGATCTAGGGTAAACATATGCACCCCAGAGCCAATAGTAAAGGTCAAAATAGTTTGAGGGCCATATAAAACATAACCTGCCGCTACTTGTAAATTACCGGACTTCAAAAAATCCGATTCAGTCACAGCGTCACTTTGATTAGTTTCGAGGATAGAAAAAATAGTTCCAATGGATACGTTCACATCAATATTTGATGAGCCATCAAGGGGGTCAAATAATAATAGATATTTTCCCTTTGGAAGATTATCAGGAATCGGGTAGATAGTATCCATTTCTTCGGAGGCCATACCAGCTAAAAGCCCAGTAGAAACGTTGTCATCTAATAAAATGTTATTAGTAATAATATCCAGCTTCTGCTGAGTTTCACCTTGAATGTTGCCACTACCAGCGGAACCTAAAATATTGTCTAGTGCCCCTCTATTGACAGCACGACTAATTGAGTCACAAGATTTAGCAACTTGGATTAACAATGCTTTTAAATGCTCGGGAGCATCTTGTTGTTGCAAAAATATTTCTAAACTTGGAGTGGTAGAGTTTGTCATAAACAGTTCAATAGTTAAATTACTTAAGTTAATGCTTTCTGAATTACTTCTTTTACATCATTAGACAATGGATTGGTTAAAAGTTTTTCTAATTGAGAATGCATCATTGTTTGATAGGGTATTTTAAACTTCTTCCAACGATCTAACCCTCTAGCAAGTCTTGCTGCAACTTGTGGATTAATTCCATCTAATTCTAGGACATTGTCATACCAAAATTCGTAGCCTTGCCCAGTAATATCATGAAATCCCGCTGGATTATTCATGCAAAAGGTATGAATGACACTTCTTACACGATTTGGATTGCGAATTTTAAAATCAGGATGTCGCTTGAGCTGGCGTATTTCCTCAATCATTGAGTGTTCAGAAAGTGGGGCCTTAGTTGCTTGAATCGCAAACCATTTGTCCAGAGCTAAATCATTTTCTTGATGGCGCTGATAATATAAATCAAGTGCCTGGGCTGAGTAAGCACTATCAAAATGGACTAAAAGCGTGAGAGCAGCTAAAAAATCTGTCATGTTGTCACAGGTCTTTAATTGTTCGAAAGCCCTATGTTCATTTTCAGATAAATTAGCTTCCAATAACATTTTTAATGCGAAATTTTTTAAAGCCCTTTTCCCAGAATCAATTGGGTTTGGACTATATTTATCCGTAGATACATTTTGTTGATATAGAGCTAACCATTCATTTTTTAAAGCCTTTGCCAACTCGTTTTGGTATTTCGCCTTTGCTTGATGAACCATTTGAGGGTCAACTGCCTCTAATTGCTCGTGTAAATAGGTTTCGGCTGGCAAGGTAAAGCAGAGCTCTTTAAAAGCAGGATCTAAGCTTGAGTCTAATATTAAGTCTCGATATTTCTCAATTAAAAGGTGACTAGGAGTTAGATTGCTGAGAATGTTTTGAGATGCTATCTTTTGGACGGCTTCCCAACGGTTGAAAGCGTTATCGTCATGACCGAATAGGAAAAGAAGCTCATTCTCATTTTGGTCAAAATCTAAAATAATTGGTGCTGAGAAATCACGGTTAATCGATAGAATTGGTTTTTGTTGAATATCTATCAGAACAATCTTTTGTTCTGCTTGTTTTAATTCAATCAAGAATTCTTCGGTTGGTTGAGACGGAAAAAGTAATTTAGTTTTTAATGGAATGTGAAAAGGTTCTTTCTCCACTTGGTTAGGCGTTGGAGCACAAAACTGGCTGAGTTGAATAGTATATGTTTTATTGATTTCATCAAAATGCTCTTTGATCTTGACATGAGGAGTTCCTGCTTGGCTATACCAATACTTAAATTGATTAGCGTTAAAGTCATTGGCGTCTGCCATACTGGCTAAAAAATCATCACAAGTAACTGCTTGTCCATCATGGCGCTCAAAGTAAATCTTCATTCCTTTCATAAAGCCATCCTCACCCAGTAGAGTGTGGAGCATACGAACTACTTCAGCGCCTTTTTCATATACAGTAACCGTATAAAAGTTATTAATTTCTTGATAACTATCAGGGCGAATTGGGTGTGCCATTGGGCCAGCGTCTTCAGGAAATTGAACCTGCCTGAGTAGTCTGACATCTTCAATTCTTTTAACTGTTCTGCCAGAGGCTGAGCCCATCAAATCAGCAGAGAACTCTTGATCGCGAAAAACGGTAAGACCCTCTTTAAGTGAAAGCTGAAACCAATCTCGGCAGGTAACACGATTACCAGTCCAGTTATGAAAATATTCGTGCCCCACAACACTTTCAATATTCGCAAAGTCCGTATCAGTAGCTGTGTTTTGGTCTGCTAAAACATACTTTGTATTAAAAATGTTTAAGCCTTTATTTTCCATTGCTCCCATATTGAAATCGCCAACAGCGACGATCATGAAACGCTCTAGATCAAGTTCTAAGCCAAATCTTTTCTCATCCCATTCAATTGAGTGGATTAGACTTTCCATCGCATGCTCTGTTCTTGATAGGTCTTTTTTCTCCACCCAGATTTGTAATAGTTTTTTCTCTCCAGAGGCAGTGACATATTGCCGTTCGAGAGCTTCTAATTTTCCTGCAACTAATGCGAATAAATAAGAGGGCTTTAGAAAAGGATCTTCCCAAACTGCAAAGTGCCAACCATTATTGAGTTCTCCTTCTTCAATCAAATTACCGTTGGATAACAGAATTGGATAATCAGCCTTTGAGCCACTTAATTTAACAGTATATTTGGAAAGAACATCAGGTTGATCTAGAAAGTAGGTAATTTTCCTAAAACCCTCCGCCTCACATTGTGTAAAAAAATTATCATTTGAGACGTATAGGCCCATCAAACTCGTATTGATATTTGGATGATTGGAACAGGTTAATTCGAGTTCGAATGTTTCAGGTAAGTGATGCAAGATTAATTCTTTGCTATTAACCTCGAATTGACGATAAGCTTCTTTGTTAACTAATACGCTGATTAACTCCAGCTCATCTCCCTTAAGGAAGAGCGAACCGGGACTCAGCCGTCTCATTTGAAGGGTGGATTTGACTATCGTTTTATTGGGATTTAATGAAAAATCCAAAAAAACTTGGTCAATCGAAAAATTAGGGGCAAGGTAGTCTTTTCGGAGGTGTACGGTAGGCTTATCTAAATTATTCATATACTTAATATTGTATTTGCACTAGAGATATCTGTAGTGCACTTCTTATCTATTGTCCTTATTTTTTCGAAATAAATCTCTAATCTTTCATTATCAACAAAATTTACTGAGAAACTTTCGATGATTTGTAACTAAATCAGTGCTTATTGATTTTAAATGAGTGAACTTGCCTGGACTTTAAAATGAATTGTTAGAGTTTTGTAGCATAATCATTGAGTGAAAATCAAAAATATAATCGACTTCATTTTGTTAAGCGCCCTTTGGGGTGGTTCTTATGTATTCATGAAGTTTACTGCCGGTTACATCGAACCGATTGTGGTTGCTGAATCCAGAATGTTCATTGCCGCAATTTGTCTAGGGCTAATCAGTCTATTTAATCGGCATTGGTGGCAACATTTAAAAATGACTCGGCCGCAATATCAAAAAACTTTTGTCATCTCAATTTTTAACTCTGTTATTCCCTTCACCTTGTTTACTTATGCGATGCAATTCCTGAACGCTGGTATTGGGGCAATCTTAAATGCAACTTCACCTATTTGGACTGCAATTATCGCTGCATTTTGGCTAAAAGATCATTTAAGTCCCTCCCGGATATTAGGCTTATTACTTGGATTTATAGGTATCGTTTTATTAGTTTGGGGTAAGGTAGATTTTGGAGTTGGTGGCCTAGGCTTGCCTTTTTTGGCGAGTATTGGCGTCACAATCTCTTATGGATTTGCTACAAACTATATGAAAAAATACTGTCAAGGAATTCACCCAATTGGTATGACTTTGGTGAGTATGATTATGGGATCTTTTGTTCTTGCAATCCCTGCTTACCAGCATTTCCCAACTGGGTTTGTGCCTAACTTAGCTTGGATTGGTATGATTGGCCTTGGAGTAGGATCGACTGCGATTGCCTATTTTTTGTTTTATCGATTAATTGAACAAACCAGTCCTGCAATAGCCATTTCTACGACCTTTTTGGTCCCAGTCTTTAGTATTCTATGGGGCGATATTTTTCTGCATGAAGAACCAACTCTCCAAATGATTCTGTGCGGCGTCATTATTTTGTTGGGAACTGCTCTAGCAGTTGGTATCCTGCCAATTAAAAAGGTGGCAAAAGTACCTGTTTAGTTTTAGGTCTTTTCTTGATTACTAAAATAATCACTCGTTGTTGTAATCAGTTTTATTTGATTTTTCTCTAAGAAAACGACGTGTTCGCTTAAGCGTTTAACTTGATTCATGTCATGAGAAACAATTAAGAATTTCGTTCCTTCCTCCGTCATTTCGACAATGAAACTTTCTATTAAATCTCTGGAATTTGCATCTAATGAGGAAGTTGGCTCATCGAGAAGAATCAGTTGAGCATTTAATAAATAGGCTCTAGCTAGAGCTAAGCGTTGCTTTTCTCCGGTGGATAGAAGTGGAGCTGGGCTTTTACTGAAATGTATTAGTTGAAACTTTCTGAGCACTTCTTCTACAAAGTTAGGAGTGATTGTTTTATCAACATCCTTAAGCAATGTTAAATTTTCTTTAACAGTCATTTTTAAGACAGTTGATTGGTTAGGAACCATACAAGTACTGAGTTTAGGTAAAGCAATACTAGCCTTTGCTGTTTTATCTAACCCAGCAATGGCATTTAATAAACTTGTCTTACCTGAGCCGTTTTCTCCTACTATACAAGTGATTCTTTCAATTGGAATATCTGCTTGATCAATCCTTAAGATGGATTTTTTGTTATTACCTAGGTCTAAGTCTCGAATATGAATAAAGAGGGGATTAGCCATATTTTCTTTCTGAAACTGACTTAATTAAATTAGCTATGCTGTTAATAAAAAGTACGAGTCCCATTAAGGCAATTCCAAGTGCTAGCGCAAGTGGCAGATCACCTTTACTGGTTTCCAACGAAATAGCTGTGGTCATTGTTCTGGTTGAATTAGCAATATTTCCACCAACAATCATTACGGCGCCAACTTCAGATATAGCCCTTCCAAATCCTGCTAAAAGAGCAATGATGAGTGAGAATCGACACTCCCACAAAATCCATTTAATTAAGTAAAAACCTGAGAGATGAAAAGATTTGAGAGTTTGAGAATGTAATCGCCAAGCATCAGCAATGATTTGCCTTGAAATTGCTGCAATCAGTGGGGTGGTTATTAAGCTTTGGGCAATAATCATTCCTTTGACGGTAAAAAGTAACCCCCATTCACCTAAAGGGCCACTTCGGGAGAGCAGCAAGTAAATACAAACTCCGACGATCACTGTTGGAATATTCATCACTGAATTAAGGACAGTAATTAGAAGGTTTCTTCCAACGAAGGTATTCGTAGCTAAAAACCCACCAATGGGTAAGCCGATGATCGTACCGATTACCACGGCACTTAAACTTGTCTGAATGGAAACTACTACAATTTGCCAAACTTCAGAGTCAAATTGTTTAAGCAGTGTCGCAGCTTGGGTAAAAGCTTCCCACATAGATTTTGTTTATTCCAATTAAAAGACCATTTTAGCCTTTACTTTGACTAACTCGATTACTTCACAACTTAGAGACGACATTTTACTTCTTCGATAACTTTCGTCATATTTGCGCACTAAGACTTTTGGCAAAGAGAACGCTTTTCCCCTATATAGATACTCTATTAAATCGGGTTGTTTAATTGATAATTTACTTTTCGATAAGTTAAAATCAAGGTCTATCTATCTCAATAGGAATGTCTCAATGAAGTTTTATAAAAACCCTCAGTTGATTTTTGCCGTAGTTATTTCTGCACTGCTCAGCTTATCAACAACTCTAGTGAGTGCTCAATCCCTTCAAATTAAAGATGCGTTTGCAAGAGCAACCAATCCAGGCCAATCAGTTGGTGGAGGGTATTTGACGATTGATAATCCTAATGCTACCGCTGATAAATTAATGAGCGTTACTTTTGCTAAAGCAACCAGTGTTCAAATCCATGAAATGAAAATGGAGGGTGATCGCATGATTATGCGTGATATCGGTACATTAGCAATTCCTGCTAAGTCAAAAGTAGAGTTAAAGCCAGGTGGCTATCACTTGATGTTAATGGGTTTAAAAGAGCCATTAAATGATGGGGACACCATTGCCATTAGTTTGCAATTTGAAAAAGCTGGCAAAGTCGATGTGAATATGCCTGTAAAAGCACGTCCTCAATCACACATGCATTAATCGTTAATCAAAATAAAAAAGCCCAGACAAGAAACTAATTCTTCTCTGGGCTTAATAAGCAAAAAACTTATTAGTCGTTTTCTAGATTTAGATTCAGGTCAGTCACAGCACCTTTGCTAGCAGTACTTGCTAATTTCGCATACTTTGCCAACACCCCCCGAGTATATTTGGGTGCAGGTTTTTTCCAATTTGCGCGACGTCTAGCGATTTCATCATCCTCAACATTGAGTTGTATTAATTGTTTATGTGCGTCAATTGTGATTGAGTCACCTTCCTCAATGAGTGCAATGGTACCACCCACAAAAGCTTCCGGCGCTACGTGACCAACTACCATGCCCCAAGTTCCACCAGAGAATCTACCATCGGTGATTAATCCTACTGTTTCTCCAAATCCTTGTCCCACTAAAGCGGAAGTGGGGGCTAACATTTCGCGCATTCCTGGACCACCTTTAGGTCCCTCGTAACGGATGACAACGACGTCACCGTGAGTGATTTTATTGGCCATGATAGCAGCCATACAATCATCTTCAGAGTTGAATACTTTTGCAGGACCAGTAATGCTAGGATTCTTGAGACCGGTAATTTTAGCTACACAGCCCTCAGGAGAAATGTTTCCTTTTAGGATTGCTAAATGACCTTGCTCATACATTGGATTATTAATTGGGCGAATTACTTTTTGATCATCTCTTGGGGTATCGGGAACATCTTTCAGTACTTCTGCAATTGTTTTGCCGGAGATCGTTACACAATCACCATGGAGAAGACCAGCAACTAATAAAACTTTCATAACCTGTGGAATACCGCCAGCAAGGTGAAGATCTGTCGCTAGATATTTTCCGGAAGGTTTCATATCAACTAAGACGGGAACTTTACGACGGATTCTTTCAAAGTCATCAATTGTCCATTCAACCTCAGCAGCACTTGCAATCGCTAAAAAGTGTAAAACTGCATTGGTTGAACCACCAACAGCCATAATCACGCTAACGGCATTTTCAATTGATTTTTTTGTAATGATATCGCGTGGACGAAGATTGTTTTTAACAGCCTCAATTAAAACCCTAGCTGATTCTGCAGTACTATCCACTTTTTCTTGATCAATGTTCGACATGGTTGAAGAATAGGGCAAACTCATACCTAAAGCTTCAAAAGCTGAACTCATTGTGTTGGCTGTATACATGCCTCCACAAGAACCACTACTTGGGCAGGAGTTTTGCTCAACGCCTTTGAAGTCCTCTTCGCTCATTCGACCGGATGTGAATTCACCAACCGCCTCGAAAGCAGAAACGATGTTGAGTTCGCGACCTTTATAGTGTCCCGCTTTAATGGTGCCACCATAAACATAAATACTTGGCACATTGGTTCTAGCCATTGCCATCATGCCACCTGGCATATTTTTATCGCAACCACCGATTACAATTACGCCATCTTGCCACAGGCCATTAACACATGTCTCAATCGCATCTGCAATCACTTCTCTTGAAATTAAAGAGTATTTCATTCCTTCAGTACCCATGCCCATACCGTCAGAGACTGTTGGCGTTCCAAAGGTTTGAGAGTTTGCACCACCGTTTTCGAGTGCCTCTACTGCAGCATCTGCTAATTTTTGTAAGCCACTATTACACGGCGTAATTGTGGAGTGCCCATTGGCGACACCAATCATTGGTTTTTTAAAGTCAGCTTCTTCGTATCCCATTGCATAATACATAGAGCGATTGGGCGCACGAGCAACGCCTTCGGTAATATTACGGGAACGACGGTTTACGGGGCTTTTTTCATCTGCCATTTAAATCTCCATGAATTATTAACAAAAACGCTATTTATCTTAAAACCTCTATTTTGCCCTTAATTTATACAGGACCCAATTTTCTAGAGCAAAATACTATTTTGCCCGAAATTTTCTTTGAAAGTGATTATGGATTCGTATGATGTGATTGTTGTTGGAGCAGGTGCTGCTGGCTTATTTTGCGCTGGAGTTGCTGGTCAATTAGGCAAAAAAGTTCTTGTTATCGATCATAGTGCTGTAATCGGAGAGAAAATTCGAATTAGTGGGGGTGGGCGTTGTAATTTCACGAACCTACATTGTGGCCCGAGTAATTTTTTATCCATGAATCCTCATTTTGTTAAAAGCGCTCTATCACGCTACAGCAGCCAAGATTTTATTGAGTTGGTTAAAAAGTACGGTATTGCTTTTCACGAAAAACATAAAGGACAGCTTTTTTGTGACAAATCTGCCAAAGAAATTGTGCAAATGTTGCTGAGTGAATGTGAACTGGGAAAAGTGAAAGTTCAATATCCTGAGGAAGTTAAAACCATTAACCAAGCTGATTCAGGCTGGCAGGTTGAGACAAATCTAGGAGATTACTTTTCAACCAATTTAGTGATTGCCACTGGTGGATTACCTGTTCCAGCTATCGGTGCGAGTGACTTTGCTTTGAAATTTGCTGAAAAATTAGACATCCCCGTGATTTCTACTAGACCTGCCTTAGTCCCTTTGGCTTTTACATCTGGGATTTTTTCTAAAATGGAGGACTTTGCAGGCATTAGTTTTCCAGTTCAAATTTCAGCAGGCCTCAGGAAAGTAAATTATGGAACAGCGAACTTTGCTGAGGATCTCTTAATAACGCATAAAGGCTTATCCGGTCCCGCTGTATTGCAAGCTAGTTCTTATTGGCAAGAAGGGGAGCCCGTACACATTGAATGGCTGAATCAAGAAAAATGGGAAACCTTGACCGCCATCCCAGAAAATCGCTTAAAAACAATTGACCAATTATTAGTGGAGTTTTTCCCCAGCAAACTTGCAAAAGAATTTGCTACTCAACTCGGACTTTTTGGAGTTAAGTGGGCTGAGGTATCCAATAAAAATAAAGAATTAATTATTAATCACTTATGCAAGTGGAGTATCAAACCGGCAGGTACATTAGGCTGGAATAAAGCTGAGGTAATGGTTGGTGGAATAGATACTAAAGCTCTTGAAGGAAAGACGATGATGGTAAAGAAATACCCAGGATTATTTTTTATTGGCGAGTGTGTTGATGTTACTGGTCATTTAGGAGGGCATAATTTTCAATGGGCTTGGTCCAGTGCTTATGTCTGTGCCCATAGCCTTATTGAGAGTCATTTATCAGAGGATGTAGTCGGCTAAAAATATCTTCTACATTGGAAACAATCTGAATTTTTTCAAAATGCGTATCGATCATGAAGCCATTATCTAAGCTATGTTGGAGAAATTGGATCAAAGGATCGTAATACCCAGACCAGTTTGCCAAAATGATTGATTTTTGATGGGAGCCAATTTGAGCTGTTGCCCACACGTCAAACAACTCATCAAACGTCCCAATTCCACCGGGGATAATGACAAATGCATCGGATAATTGGCCCATCATTACTTTACGTTCACTCATCGTTTTCACGAAATGTAATTCAGAAAGTCGTTCTTCATTCGGTTTTTCGGAAAGCAAATTTTCTGGAATGACGCCTGTTACCCGACCCTGATTCTGAAAAACCCCATCAGAAACCCGACCCATGAGTCCTCTACTGCCACCGCCAAAGACCAACCCCCAACCTCTTTCGGCAATTCCTTGGCCCAGATCGTAAGCCCAATCTTTCCATTCAGGAATATTCCCAAACCGAGAACCACAAAAAACAGCAATATTTTTAGTCATATGTCCAACATAGTGAATTAAGATGAATTGATTAAAGCCAAAAGATGACTTCGATTAGTTTAAAATACAATAAACCTTAATATTATTAAGTATAAATAATTAAGAATAAAAAATGAGACAACCTACCCCTTTTTTCGATCAAAAAAACTAATCGCTATTTTATTAATCATTCTTCTGTCATCTACAAATGTTCCCATCCATCCTTGCTATTAGTTTAGGCGCTTCAATTGGTGCATTACTGCGATGGTCGCTGGCATTAATGTTCAATACTATTTCCAAATCAATACCGATTGGAACTTTGCTGGCAAATCTGATAGGTGGTTTATTGATTGGTATGGCAATTACATTTTTTGAACAACATCAAGATCTTCCCCCTCAGTGGCGGTTACTTATTATTACCGGATTTTTGGGTGGTTTAACCACCTTTTCCACCTTCTCAGCTGAAGTCACGCAAATGATTCAAGATGGAGATTTAGTCACTGCAATAATGACAATTCTTCTGCATGTGATGGGTTCGTTATTCATGACCTTTATTGGTATTTATATTTTTAAATTTTTTAAATAGGAGCTTCAAATGGCAATTTATCAATTAGGGGACAAAATCCCACAAATCCACCCAGAGGCTTATGTTGCTGAAGAAGCAGTAGTGATTGGCCACGTAATTATTGGTGCTAAATCAACAATTTGGGCTGGAGTTGTGATTCGTGGAGACAATGAACCTATTACTATTGGAGAATCCTGTAGCATTCAAGAAGGCACCATTATGCACGTTGATAAAGGGTGCCCATTGACGGTGGGGAATAATGTCACAGTCGGTCATCAGGCAATGTTACATGGCTGTACCATCGAAGAGGGAGCGTTGATTGGTATTCAAGCGATTGTTTTGAATAATGCAGTAATTGGCAAAGAGGCT
>CAISYI010000191.1 GCA_903889595.1 uncultured beta proteobacterium | reverse complement strand
TCCCAACAAAGCTGCGCCTCCCCCTTTGTAAGGAACCCTTTCAATTTTCACTTTAGCCATCGAATTAAATAATTCAGCAGCCAAATGGTTAGAAGCACCGACTGAACCTGAGCTGTAATTGAGTTCACCAGGTTTTTGTTTGGCTAGTGTAATTAACTCTTGAACACTTTTGACTTGTAAAGAGGGGTGTACTGCCAAAACATTGGGTTGGGTAATAACGAGAGATACCGGAGCTAAATCTCGAATGGGATCCCAGGATAACTTACTTTTCATGAGCTGCATCAACCAAACTGGACTACCGTAAAGTAATAGGGTATGCCCATCAGGCTTAGAATTAACAACGGATTCAATTGCAGTAATGGAACCACTACCTGAGCGATTATCGATATATACGGGTTGTCCAAAACTTTTTGACAAGGATGGAGCTATTAAACGTGCTGCAATGTCAGCTGCACCACCAGGGTCGGTAGTAATAATTCGAATTGGACGGTTTGGCCAAGTTTCTTGAGTAATGTTTTGCGCAGATGACCAACCACAAAGAAGTCCTAGCATAAGCAAAAAATAGAATTTAAAAAATGCTTTAAGGTGCCTTATTGAAAAGAGGGTGGGTAAAGTAATCTTTAAATTTTTCAAAATAACTATTCTCCGAGGCAATTCTTCATGGCGAACTCTGTCTAAAAAAGATGGTTGGCTCTGTTAGTCTGCATAAATTTTCATTGTAACGATATTCATTTCGAAATTGACTATTACTGAATCCAATGGCGATTATCTTTGATTCGAACCATTTTTTAGGGTAATACCTAGTTATAGAATCCCCTGATATCAATATACTTTTAATGTTAAAAATAAAAAAAGTGGAATCTACTTTATCTAATTAATTTAATTAGGTTTTTTCATCATTCAATTACTCAAATTTCATAAAAGGAATTTAACTTCATGACTCAAACTAGATTGCTTGTGAATGGAAAAAATAAGTCCATTAACATAGATGACGATACGCCATTGTTATACGCACTGCGTGATGATTTAAATATGAAAGGCCCTAAATTTGGTTGTGGCCTAGGTCAATGTGGCGCATGTACCGTTCATGTTGATGGACAAGCTGTGCGCTCATGTATCACTCCAGCTACTAGCGTTAGTGGCAAAAAGATTACTACCCTTGAAGGTCTTGGCAGTAGTGCAAAGCCAGGAAAATTACAGCAAGCCTTTATCGATGAGCAAGCTGCACAATGCGGTTATTGTATTAACGGCATGATCATGACAGCTTCTGCTTTTTTAGCTAAAAACAAAAATCCAAGCGATCAACAAATTTCCGATGCCTTATCCGGTAATTTATGTCGGTGTGGCACACATCAACGCATTGTTGCTGCTGTCAGACGCTACTTAAGCAATTCACTAACTTAATTCTCAGAGATAGGTTATTAAAATGAACACATTTACACGTCGAGAGTTTTTAAAAACCAGCGGAGCTGGTGTATTAATGGTTAGTTTTTCTTTAGGAAGCTTAGCTAATGCAAGCACTAGCCAAGGTTTAAGAGATCCTAAAGTAGTCAAAAGAGAGGTACTTGATTCATGGTTAAGTATTGATCAAAGTGGCAAAATTACTATCTTTTCTGGCAAAGTGGATTTAGGTACTGGTGTCAAAACTGCGTTGGCACAAATTGCAGCTGATGAATTGTATGTTCCATTTAATGCCATTGAAATGGTGATGGGAGATACCGCAACTACACCTGATCAGTGGATTACAGGCGGCGCCTTATCCATTTCTCAAGGAGGTACTGAACTGCGCCAAGCTGCTGCTAATGCAAGGCAAGCACTTTTAGATAGAGCCTCTCAAAAATTGCAAATTCCAGCTTCGGAATTGTTGGTGAGAGATGGAATGATTTTCCCCATTAGTAATCCCGCACAAAAATTAAGCTACGGTAGCTTAATTGGAGACGGCTTTAAATTGGAAGTAAATCCTAAAGTAGTCTTAAAAAATCCTAATGATTACCGTGTGATTGGCAAATCGATTCAGCGTGTAGATATTCCCGAAAAGGTAACAGGTGAGTATGTATACATGCACGACTTTAAATTGCCGGGCATGTTACACGCCCGCGTAGTTCGCCCTAATTCGATTGGTGCAAAATTAACTAGTTTTGATGATTCTGGGCTAAAAAAGATTAAGGGTTACGTACAGACTGTTCGTAAAGGTGATTTTTTGGTCGTGATATCTACTACAGAATGGGGCGCTGTAAAAGCAGCAAGGGACATCAAGGTTTCTTGGCAAAAGGGTCCTGATCTGCCAAAAAAGGCAACCATTTTTAAAGAGTGGCGAGAAATGCCGATTGCGAAAGAAGATGTCACGCAAAAAGTCGGAAATGTGGATTCTGTATTAAATTCAGGTGCAAAAAACATTAAGGCTAGCTATAACTTTGCAGTACAAACCCACGCTTCTATTGGACCTTCTTGTGCGGTTGCAGATTACAAAGACGGAAAATTAACGGTATGGAGTGCCTCTCAAGCTACGCATTCGATGCAGCATGAGTTGTCTGTCATTACTGGTCTGCCGAAAGAATCAATTCGTCTTGTTTACTTAGATGGCTCAGGTTGCTATGGACGCAACGGTCATGAAGATGCAACGGCTGATGCTGCTCTTACAGCAATTGCCATTGGCAAGCCGGTAAGACTGCAATGGATGCGACATGATGAAACTGCCTTAGCACCAAAAAGTCCACCACGGACGATGGATTTTGAAGCTAGTCTCGATGCTAAGGGAAATATTACTGGTTGGAAGAGTGATTTTTATATCGCATTAAATCATATTGCGTTTATGAAACCTCTTGATTTTCCATTACTTGCGGCAACCGATACTGGTGTGCCAAGACCAGGTAATTGGGTAGGATTCTTATTCCAGAATTCCGCAGCGCCTTATGTGGTCCCTAATATTACAGTTAATACCAAGCATATTGCACAAACTTTCCTAAGATCATCTCATCTAAGAAGTCCAGGAAGGATAGAAAATAGTTTTGGTAATGAATCTTTTATGGATGAATTAGCCATCGGTAGTAACTCAGATCCGGCTGAGTTTCGTATTAAAAACTTAACTGATCCGAGAGCCATTGCAGTAATTCGTGCAGCGATGAAGTCAGCTAATTGGCAAAGTAGGGAGCCTGCCTATAAAACGAATGCAAACTCAAAGATTGCAAAGGGTCGTGGCATTGCTTATGTTCGCTATAACAACTCAATTACTTATGTAGCAACAGTGGCGGATATTGAGCTCAATCGTGAAACAGGTAAGATTTTAGTAAAAAACTTACACGTCGCTCATGATTGCGGACAAATGATTAATCCCGATGGTGTTCAAAACCAAATCGAAGGTGGAGCGATACAAACAGTCAGCCGCGTACTAATGGAAGAAGTGAAATGGACCGGTAGTGATATCGAAAGTGTTGACTGGGCTTCTTATCCAATTGTGCGCTTTAATGAAGTGCCTAAAGTGCATACGGTATTGATTGATCAACCGGGTACGCCGTCATGGGGAGCTGGTGAACAGACTCCAACAACGATTCCAGCCGCAATTGCCAATGCAGTGTTTGATGCAACTGGTGTTCGTCTTAGAACTATTCCATTTACTCCAGAGTCTGTTAAATTAGCATTAAAGGAACAGTCAGTTACTAGAGCTTAAATCTGAGGCTATGATGATTGGCGAACTGAATGGTTGAGGTAGTGCCGTTCAGTTCGTTTTTTTAATGGTATCAATTATAGTAATTCCACTTCTACAAATTTCTATAAATACTAATAATTA
>CAISYI010000190.1 GCA_903889595.1 uncultured beta proteobacterium | reverse complement strand
TTTTCACCTGATATTTTTACTCGAGACGAGAATATTGGTATCGCATATGGGATGGGTTTAACTGCGGAGAAAGTGGCACAGCAATGGAAAGTTAGTCGCGAAGACCAAGATCAGTTTGCTCTTCTTTCTCACCAAAAGGCGCTCTTTGCGCAAGCAAATGGCGATTTTAATGATGAGATGATGACACTTCAAATACCTCAACGTACGATGAACCTTGAATCAGGACAAGTGGATATCTCGATGAGAGAGTGTCGAAAAGATGATGGCCCAAGATTAGATACGAGCATGGAAGGCTTAGCTAAATTAAAACCCGTCTTTGCAATGAAAGGTAGTGTTACTGCTGGTAATAGCTCACAAACTTCTGATGGCGCTGGGGCTTTATTAATTGTTAGCGAAAAAGCTTTAAAAATGTTTAATTTAAAGCCTTTGGCAAGGTTTGTCTCTTTTGCTGTTAAAGGAGTACCCCCAGAAATTATGGGGATTGGACCGAAAGAAGCGATTCCCCTTGCACTAAAATTTGCAGGTCTTGATTTAAAAGATTTAGGTTGGATTGAATTAAACGAGGCTTTTGCTGCCCAATCACTTGCCGTGATTCGTGATTTACAACTCAACCCTGAGTTGATCAATCCATTAGGTGGCGCAATCGCTTTAGGTCACCCTTTGGGAGCCACTGGTGCAATTCGAAGTGCTACAGCGATTCATGGAATGCATCGGAAAAATTTGAAGTATGCAATGGTGACGATGTGTGTTGGAACCGGTATGGGGGCAGCCGGAATTTTTGAGAGATGCTAAGTTTCTTAAAATAAATCACTTAAAAAAGAACGAACGTTCAATTTTTAAGTGATTACCCCGATTTTAATTAAATTATTGTTACCCTAGAATGAAAAACAGCATTTTTTTATAGACCACAACTTAAGGAACTATTTATGACATTATTTAGAAAATCAGCGATTGCTGCAGTTGCTCTAACAGCATTAAGCGTCTCATCACAAGCTTTTGCTCAAAAAGCGGGTGACATTGTTGGATATCTCGGCGTTGCACTTATTAAGCCGAATGCATCACTCTCACCCTTAACTACCACGTCATCTGTCCCAGCTGTAACTGCTGGGGTTACAAGTCAATTAAATGGTGCTACTGCATCGATTGATTCTTCTACCACAGTAACACTAGGTGCTTTATATATGTGGACAGATAATATCGCAACTGAGTTGACGCTTGGTATCCCACCAACAATGACAGTGGATGTTGGCACACCATCCCCTACAGCAACTGCTCCAACTCATCCTGCAGCGGCAACTACTAAAGTATTAAATCCTTCCTTAGTTGCTAAGTATTTGTTCAACGCACCGAAAGACACGATTCGTCCATACGTTGGTTTAGGCGTGACTTATACTTCTTTTAGTGATGTAACGCCGAACCTTAATGACCCTACAGTTAAAACCCTTGCCGGTACTTCAGCATCGCTTTCCTCTGCATGGGCTCCAATTTTTAACGTGGGTGCAATTTATAACATTGATGAAAAATGGTCAATTAATGGATCTATTTCCTATGTGCCTTTAAAAACGGATGTGACTTTTGTTGGTAATGCAGGCGTTCCAATTTCAACAACAGGAACTCTGACTTTAAATCCTTGGGATTTTGTCGTACGTGTTGGTTATAAGTTTTAATTGTTCACCCGCTAATAGTGAAGAAACTACTTCACTATTCCTTTTTTTAAAACATCAATCCAATGATTTTCATAATATTTAGCTTAACTAACCTTATACTCAAAAGGTAGAAGCTCTTAGGTAAGCTAATTCTTGAAATACCCAAATAGGAATTTATGAATTCACTAAAACCCTGGCTAGAGCAGTACTCCCCTGGTATTCCAGCAGAAGTTGATTCTTCAAAATATTCTTCTCTGAACTCTATGTTCGATGAAGTCTTTGCGACCTATTCGCAGAGAAACGTTGTTGAATATATGGGAAAAATGATGAGTTATCGGGAACTCGATCATCTCTCAAAACAAATTTGCAACTTTATCCAATCTCTGGGTCTCAAAAAGGGTGATCGGGTAGCAATTATGTTGCCTAATGTCTTCCAATATCAAATTGCAATGATTGGAGCCCTTAAAGCAGGATGTATTGTAGTGAATGTCAATCCACAATACACCGCAAGGGAACTCGAGTACCAATTAAATGATAGTGGTGCTAGTGCACTCATTATTTTAGAAAACTTTGCTCATGTTTTTGCTTCAATTCAATCCAAAACATCTGTTAAACATGTTGTCGTAACAAGTCTTGGTGAGTTGATTGGTTTCAAAGGAAAAATAGTAGATTTTGTTGTCAGACATGTTAAAAAAATGGTTCCAGCTTGGAGTCTTCCCAACAGCATTAACTTTCGCCAGGCTTTAGAAATAGGCAGTAAAGAAACGTTTCACCCAACTCAATTAGAACCGCATGATATTGCTTTTTTACAATATACAGGGGGAACTACGGGCGTTTCTAAAGGAGCAATCCTAACGCACAAAAATATTCTTGTTAATGTGCTGCAAATTGAAGCTTGGTTAGACCCTGTATTGAAGCAAAATAAATTTGGTGAACAACTAGTTTTCTTGTGTGCCTTACCGCTTTATCATATCTTTGCACTAACAGCCTGCGGAGTACTTTGTATGCGTAAAGGTGGTTTAGCACTGTTTGTACCAAACCCTAAAGATATCCCTGGTTTTATCAAATTCTTAATTAAGCATCCGAAGATTCATATTTTCCCAGCAGTGAACACGCTCTTTAATGCTCTCATGAATCATCCTGATTTTACAAAAGTAAAGTTGCCTGAGTTGTTGGCAACTGTCGGTGGGGGAATGGCAGTGCAGAGAGTTGTTGCAGAAAAATGGAAAAAAATGACCGGTAAACCGATTATTGAAGGTTATGGATTAACTGAAACAGCTCCGGTCGCCTGCGTGAATTTAGCATTGAATCAAGACTATACCGGCAATGTGGGCTTACCTGTTTCTAGTACAGAAGTCATTATTCTTGGTGATGACGGTATTGAAGTCCCATTTGGTTCGCCAGGGGAGATTTGTATCAGGGGCCCTCAAGTGATGACCGGGTATTGGAATAAACCTGAAGAAACTGCAAAAGCTATTACGAGCGATGGTTTTTTTAAGTCCGGAGACATCGGTATTATGGATGAGAAGGGCTTTACCAAAATTATTGATCGTAAAAAAGACATGATCCTTGTCTCGGGTTTTAATGTTTATCCAAATGAACTTGAGGATATTATTGCTAC
>CAISYI010000189.1 GCA_903889595.1 uncultured beta proteobacterium | reverse complement strand
AGCTACCCAACCCGAAGTCTTATTTACGGTTGAGGACAATATCGGCATTCTCACCCTGAATCGACCAGAAAAGATGAACGCATTTTCGGATGCAATGCGTGCCCAGTATCTTGATTTGTTAAATCAAATCACGTATGACCGCAATGTCCGTGCACTTGTCGTCACTGGTGCTGGTAAAGGTTTTTGCGCAGGTGGGGATATTAATGGTATGAAGCAGAGGATGAACTCACCCGTTGGTGAAATGGGTTTTAACGGTTGGACACGCCAGCAATATGTTGGTTCAACTGTGAGTGCGCTGATGAATATGCCTAAACCAACCATCGCAGCTGTGAATGGTCCAGCAATGGGACTCGGCGCTGATTTGGCACTTTCTTGCGACTTTGTGATGGCCGCTGATTCTGCCTTATTCGCTTGGTCTTATATTCTGCGAGGCATCATACCCGACGGCGGTGGTATGTATTTTTTACCTAGACGTGTCAGTTTAGCGAAAGCAAAAGAACTCTTGTTTACTGGAAAAAAAGTACCTGCCACAGAAGCTTTAGATTTAGGGATTGCTGATCGCCTAGTACCCAATCAAGATTTATTAGCACAAGCAATCAGTTGGGCAAAAGAATTAAGTGTTGGTTCTGAAGCCGCCGTTGCGCTCACGAAAAGTATTATCAACCGGACTTATGAATCGCAAGCGGAACAAATTTTCAGCCAGGGTAGTCTCGCGCAAGGCCTTTGTTATACGACGCAAGATCACCATGATGCGGTAGCTTCTTTTTTAGAGCGTACTCCAGTAGCGAAAAAATAACAGGTAGTAGAAGGCTCATTATCATTGCCTCATTCATAAAGGATTACACATTGAACTCTTTGGACTATTTATTTAAACCCAATTCCGTTGCTATTATTGGTGCTTCAGCAGACCCTACGAAAACATCAGGTCTGCCTGGTGCTTATTTAATTAAGAGAAATTTTAGTGGAGCTATTTATTTTGTGAATCCACGTTATCCAGAAATGTTAGGTAAACCTTGTTACCCAGACATTGCTTCGATACCCAATGTGCCAGATATGGCAATTATTTTATTAGGTGCAAAAAATAGTATAAATGCTGTCAAAGAATTAGCCGACAAGGGCTGTAAAGCAGCGATCGTTTTAGCGAGTGGGTTTGCTGAGCTGGGTGAGGAAGGTCAACTTTTACAACAACAATTGTTAGCAGCAAAAGGTAATATGCGCCTCTTAGGCCCTAATACGATTGGGCTCATGAACTTGACAGATAACATTGCCCTCTCTGCTAGCTCTGCTCTGGAGATTGGCGACTTGCATGCAGGGCCAGTGGCCATCGTTTCGCAAAGTGGCGGAATTGTTGGCTCTATTTTGTCCCGTGCAGCAGGCAGCGGTTTAGGTTTATCTAAATTAGTTGCAACGAGTAATGAAGCTGACTTAGATGTGGCAGATATGGTCGACTATCTCAGTGAAGACGATGCGACAAAAATTATTCTTTTGTATTTAGAGGGTGTTCGTCATCCTGCTAAATTTGAGTTAGCGGCAAAAAAAGCGAGACTTGCTGGTAAGACCCTGATTGTTTATAAAATTGGTAAATCAGAAAGCGGTGCGCGTTCAGCAGCTTCCCATACTGGTGCGATGGCGGGGGAAGACCGCGTCTACGATCAATTCTTTAAACAAAACCAAGTATTACGAGCCGATTATTTTTCTGATTTGATTGATTTTCCGGTTTCAATCCAAAATGGTAAGCGACTAAAAAATAACCGTATTGCTATCCTCACATCGAGCGGAGGCGCAGCAACTTTAATTGCAGATAACTTGGGCTTAATGAATTTTGAAATGCCCCTGCCTAACGAAGATACCGCTCAAACCTTACGTGCGCTCGATGAAAACTTACCAATTGATTTAGGTAATAACCCAATTGATGTCACCTTGGCGGGATTAAAACCCGATTTACTCAAAAAAATCATTGCGACTCTGCTTGCCTCAGATGATTATGATGCAATCGTAGTTGTAGTTGGTTCTTCGGCTTTAGCGATGCCTGACTTGATGGCTGGTGCGATACGCGAAGGTATGGGAGACTCGAACAAACCCATCTTTGCTTATATCTCACCCTATGCACCACAACTTGTTTCGACTTTTATTCGTCAAGGTATTCCAGCTTTTGCTGCCCCAGAAGGTTGTGCACGCGGCTTGAAAGCCTTGTGGCAAATTTCGCAGTGGGAGCAAGCAAATACTTTAACTACTTTGCCAACAGAGCCATTTACTTTAGATCCAGAAAAACAAGCATTAGGCGATTTCAAAGGAACGCTGAATGAATATGACGCTAAAGCATTATTTGCCAAATTTGGTATGCCCATGGTGCGCGAGAAAATCATAACTACTAGCTTGCAGGCCACTATCTTTGAAGCGGAAGTCAAAAAGCCTTTAGTACTCAAAATATTGAGTGATCAGATTACCCATAAAACAGATGTGGGTGGCGTCGTCATGAATTTACGCGGTATCCAAGTGGGTGCTGAGCTAGAGAAAATGCGTAAGAATGTATTAGCTAAGACAGGGATTCGGATTGAAGAATTTTTAATCCAAGAGATGTTGCCTAAAGATTTAGAACTGTTCATCGGGGTGAAGAGAGATATTCTAGGATT